>DASXRB010000566.1:0-5165 GCA_036506875.1 Kribbellaceae bacterium
TGCAGTCCGAGCTGGGCTGTCCCGCCGACTGGTCACCCGGCTGCATGCGACCCTGGCTGACGGACGAGGACGGTGACGGCACGTTCACCTGGTCGACCACCGAGATACCCGCGGGGAGCTATGAGGTCAAGGTCACGGAAGGGCTGTCCTGGGACAAGAACTGGGGTGCCGGCGGCGCCCCGAACGGCCCGAACATCGCGGTCCAGGTCCCGGACGACGACCTCGTCGTCACGTTCTCGTACCACCGGGCCGACCACGTGCTGACCGTCACCACCTCCAGGGCCGGCGCGCAGCCGGACCTGTCGAAGCAGAAGGCGTACTGGGTCTCCCGCGACCTGGTCGCCTATCCCCCGGCACCCGGGCCCGAGCTGCACCGCTGGCGGCTGCACTGGTCCCCGACCGCGTCGCTGGCGGTCGACGCCGACGACATCGGCGGCGACTCCGCGGCCCTGACCTACGACCCGGCCGGCCTCCCCGACGACGTGGTCGCGAAGTACCCGAACCTGAAGGGCTACACGGCGTTGCGGCTCGACCGGGTGACCGCGGCGCGGGCCGGTGACATCCTCACCGGCCAGGTCGCCGTCGCCCAGTACGACGACGTCGGCCGGCTGACCGACGCCACCGGCGTGCAGATCCCGGGCGTGCTCGACGACCTGTACGGCGCGGCCACGCAGGGCGCGTACGGCGTGACCTGGCACGGTGCCGGCTCAGAGGGCGTCCCGTCGTACCGGCTCTGGGCGCCCACCGCGCAGCGGGCCGCGCTGCTGGTCTGGCCGGACGGGCTCGGCGCGCCGCCCCGGCGCTACTCGTTGCACCGGGCAAGCGACGGTTCCTGGTCGTACGACGGCCGGCCGGGCTGGCGGAACCGGCCCTACCGGTACGAGGTCACGGTGTTCGCGCCGTCGACGCGCAAGATCGAGACGAACCAGGTCACCGACCCGTACTCGGTCGCGCTGACCACCGACTCCACGCACTCGGTCGCGGTCGACCTGGCCGACCCGGCCGGGCGGCCCGCGCTGTGGCGGGACACGCCGGCGCCGCCGATGCGGCAGGCGGTGGACAGCACGATCTACGAGCTGCACGTGCGCGACTTCTCCGCGACCGACACGACGGTCCCGGCCGCGCACCGGGGCAAGTACCTCGCGTTCGCCGACGACGGGGACGGCACCAAGCACCTGAAGGCGCTGGCGGCGGCCGGGCTGAACACCGTGCACCTGCTGCCGACGTTCGACATCGCCTCGATCCCGGAGAACCCGGCCGACCAGCAGGAACCGGCCTGTGACCTCGCGTCGTACCCGCCGGACTCCGAGAGCCAGCAGGCGTGCGTGACCGCGGTCGCGGCGAAGGACGCGTTCAACTGGGGCTACGACCCGTGGCACTGGCTGGCGCCGGAGGGTTCGTACGCCGTGCAGCGCGACGGGCTGGGCCGGGTCGCCGAGTTCCGCACCATGGTCGGCGCCCTGCACCGTGACGGCCTGCGCGTCGTCCTCGACCAGGTCTTCAACCACACGCCGGCCTCCGGCCAGGCGCCGACGTCGGTGCTGGACCGGATCGTGCCCGGCTACTACCAGCGGCTGGACGCGAGCGGCACGGTCGAGACCTCGACGTGCTGCAGCAACATCGCCACCGAGCACGCGATGGGGCAGAAGATCATGGTCGACGGGGTCGTCTCGTGGGCGCGGAACTACCACGTCGACGGGTTCCGGTTCGACCTGATGGGCCACCACAGCAAGGCCAACATGCTCGCGGTGCGGGCCGCGCTCGACGCCCTGACGCCGGCGAAGGACGGCGTCGACGGCAAGAGCGTCTACATGTACGGCGAGGGCTGGAACTTCGGCGAGGTCGCGGACGACGCGCTGTTCGAGCAGGCTCGGCAGGGCAACCTCGGCGGCACCGGGATCGGGACCTTCTCCGACCGGCTGCGCGACGCGGTGCGCGGGGGCGGTCCGTTCGACGACAACCCGCGGATCCAGGGCTTCGGCTCCGGCGCCGCGAGCGACTTCAACGGCGACCCGGTCAACGGCGACGAGGCCACCCGGGCCAGGACGCTGGCGCACGACACCGACCTGGTCCAGCTCGGGCTGGCCGGCAACCTGCGCACGTTCATGTTCTCCTCCGCCGTGACCGGACTGCCGGTGCGCGGCGAGCAGCTGGACTACAACGGCCAGCCGGCCGGGTACGCCGACCAGCCGGACGAGATCATCACCTACGTCGACGCCCACGACAACGAGACACTGTTCGACACCCTGACCTACAAGCTGCCGACGGCGATGCCGATGGCGGACCGGGTCCGGATGAACACGTTGTCGCTGGCAACGACCGCGCTCTCGCAGACCCCGTCGTTCTGGCACGCCGGCGCGGACCTGCTGCGCAGCAAGTCGCTGGACCGCAACTCGTACAACTCCGGCGACTGGTTCAACACGCTCAGCTGGACCGGCGCGGACAACGGCTTCGGGCACGGCCTGCCGCCGAAGGCGGACAACGGCTCGAAGTGGACCTACCAGCAACCGCTTCTCGCCGACGCCTCCCTGAAGCCGACGGCGGCCCAGGTGGCGACCGCGACCGCCGCCGCCCAGGACCTGCTACGGCTGCGGTTCTCCACGCCGCTGTTCCGGCTAGGGTCCGCGGACCAGATCCGGGCCAAGGTGTCGTTCCCGCTCAGCGGTACGGCGGCCGCCACGCCCGGTGTGATCGTGATGCGCGTCGACGACACCGCCGGCCCGGACGCCGACCCGGCACTGGACGGCGTACTGGTCGTCTTCAACGCCACCGCGGCACCGGTCTCGTCCACCGTCCCGGCCCTGGCCGGCAAACAGCTGCGACTGTCCGCCGTACAGGCCGATGGCAGCGACCCCGTCGTCAAGCAAACGACCTGGGACACCGCCACCGGCACCGCCACGGTCCCCGGCCGGACGGTCGCCGCACTCGTGCACTAGGAGGACTCGATGGACAAGGTACGTTCGGCCGACGGCACCGAGATCGCCTACGACCGGTCGGGCGAGGGCCCGGCGGTCATCCTGGTGTCGGGGGCGACCGCGGACCGGCAGTCGCACGCGGCGCTCGCCGCCGCGCTGGCCGCGAGCTTCACGGTGCTGAACTACGACCGGCGCGGCCGGGGCGACAGCACCGACAGCCCCGACACCGCGAAGGACGCCGTCCGGCGCGAGGTCGAGGACATCGAGGCGCTGATCGGCGTGGCGGGCGACACCGCGCACATCATGGGCTCGTCCTCCGGCGGGATCCTGGCGTTCGAGGCCGCTGCGGCGGGGTTGCCCATCACCAAGGTGGCGATGTGGGAGCCGCCGTACGCCGTCCTGGAGGGCGGTGTGGACGCGCACCTGCGGTACAAGGCCGACATCAAGGACCTGATCGAGCAGGGGCGGCGCGGCGACGCGGCGGCCCGCTTCCTGCAGCAGGTCGGGCTGCCCGAGGAGATGATCGCGGGCATGCGCCAGTCGCCGATGTGGCCGGGCATGGAGAAGGTCGCGCCGACGCTGTTCTACGACGCCGAGGCGATCGGCGACGGGACGGTGCCGGCCGATCGGATGGCCTCGCTCCCCGCCGATGTCCTGGTCATCGAGGGCACGGTGGCCTGGCCGATGCTGCACGCCGCGGCCGAGGCCGTCGCGGCCGTGCCCGGCGTGCGGCACCAGGTGATCGAGGGCCAGGAGCACCGGTTCTCCGACGAGGCGATGGCCCGCGCCCTGACGGAGTTCTACACCGGCTGAGCCGTCAGGACAGGCCGCGCTCGATCGCCGCGATCAGCTGCGGGCGGAGCTCCTCCGGGCTGATCACGGCGTCCACCGAGCCGACCTCGACGGCGCGGCGGATGCTGTGCACGCGGTCGAACTCCGCCGCCACCTCGCCGAGCTTCTCGGCCCGCACCGCGGACCGGACCTCGGCGAGCTCCGCGGCGATCGCGGCCCTCTCCACGTCGTCGGCCTCGGCGGCGCGAGCCACCAGCGAGGCGACCCGCTGGTCGGCCGAGGTGCGCGCGTCGACCTGGGCGGAGAACACCACCGCCGCGGCCGGCGCGCCACCGATCACCGACGCGAACGAGCCGTCCACGGCGAGCACGGTCATCCCCGGGTTGAGCGCCTTGGAGAACACGACGAACGCACCGCCGTGGTAGCGCGACACCACGCAGAACACGATCGGGCCCTCGAAGTTGACGATCGCGCGGCCGATCTCCGCGCCGTACTCCAGCTGCAGGTTGCGCATCGAGTCCGGCGAGCCGTCGAACCCGGACAGGTTCGCCAGCACGACCAGCGGCCGGTTGCCGCTGGCGGCGTTGATCGCCCGGGCGGTCTTCTTCGAGGACCGCGGGAACAGCGTGCCGGCGGTGTAGGTGTCGGGCCCGTCGGTGGGCGGGAAGCCACGGCGTGGCACCGGCTTGGACTCGATCCCGACCAGGCACACCGGCCAGCCGCCGAGCCGGGCGTCGGCCACCACCGAGGTCTCCGCGTCGGCCATCCCGGCCCAGCGCTCCAGCAGCGGGTGGTCGGCGTCGGCGACCGCGCGCATCAGCGTGCGGATGTCGAAGGCCTTCTTGCGGTCCGGGTTGGTCGCGGCCGAGAAGATCTCGCCCACGGTGGAGAACCCGCCGTCGGCGGGATCGTGCGGGTACGACGTGACATCGCGGTCGGCCGGGTCCGACGTGTCGGCCCAGCGCGGCCCGGACTCCCCCGGCACCACGTACGTGTGGTCGTAGTGCGCCATCAGGATGTCCCGGGCGCCGGCCAGGTCGGGCGCCCAGTACTGCGCCTGGCCGTTCGGGCCCATCACCCTGTCGTAGCCGCCGATGCCGAAGTTGTCCTCGGCCGACACTCCGCCGGAGAAGTCCAGCGACTGCTTGCCGGTCAGCACCATCGCCGAGTCTGGGGTCATCACCAGGATTCCCTTGGTGTGCATGAGCATCGTGGCTTCGGCGTTCCAGTAAGGCTGGGCGCCGACGGTGATCCCGGCGACCACGATGTTGATCTCGTTGCCGGCCTGGGTGAACGTGACGATGCGCTTGAGCGCGGCGGCCACCCAGTCCATGTTCTCGGTGCCGGAGCTCATCGAGATCCGCGCGCCCGCCGACAACGCGAACCAGTCCACTGGTACGCCCAGCCGCTCGGCCAGGTCGAGTGCGGCGATCACCCGGGCGCATTCCGGCTCGGCCA
>DASXRB010000567.1:0-2796 GCA_036506875.1 Kribbellaceae bacterium
CTGACCCTGTTCATGTACGCCGTGTCCGCGGTGACCAACCTCGACAGCGAGTTCACCGAGGCGGCCGTCCGCAAGCTGATGCGGGCGATCGCGGAAGTCAGGCTGATCACGCGACGCCGGCCGGACCCTCGGATCCACCTGTTCGGCTGCGTGGCGACGGCGATCACCGGGATGTTCCGGCAGGACCGTCCGAGCACCATGCGGGCGCTCGACGAGGCGCAGGACGACGCCGACCCGTGGAACCGCGCGATGGCGCAGATGATGCGGGCGATGCTGGCCGAGAACGCCGGTGATGTCGACCAGATGCGCGCCGACCTGACCGAGGCACTCGGCGGGTTCCGCGCGATCGGCGACCGGTGGGGCATGTCGCTGGCGCAGCGCGGGCTGGCCAGCTACGCGCTGCAGGCCGGTGAGCACGAGGCCGCGCGAGCCGCGCTGTCGGAGTCGCTGCGGCTGCTGTACGAGCTCGGCACCCGCGACGGCGTGCCGATGCTGCTCACCCAGCTGGCGCAGAGCAAGGCCGAGCTCGGCGACGTCGCCGGCGCCCGCGCGGACCTGGAGCGCGCGTGCGAGCTGTCCGCCCGCGACGGCAGCCCCGGCGGCGACGCGCTGTCGCGCGGCTGGCTAGGCGTGCTCGAACGCCGGGACGGCAACCTCGCGGCGGCCCGCGCCCTCACCGAGGACGCCATCGCGCGCCTCGGCGACCGGCTGGAGCGCACCGCGCCGCAGGGGGTCGCCATGCTCCGCGCCCTGATGTCCCGCGTCGCCGTTGCCGAGGGCAACGTCGCGGAGGCCGGCGACCTGGCCGCTCGTGCTGTCCAGGCCGCGGTCGCGTCGGACGACATGCCGATCCTGGCGATGACCGTCGAGACAATGGCCGAGGTGGAGCTGCGGTCCGGCGACCCGTCGCATGCCGCGCGGCTGCTCGGTGTCGCGGCCGCCCTGCGCGGGATGCGCAGCATTCCCGACTCGGACGTACGACGCACCGCCGAGGCGCTGCGGGACCGCCTCGGCGACGCTTACGACACGTCGTACGACGAAGGCGCGGCACTGACCCGCGAGCAGGCGCTCGCCGAGCTCGGGCAGCCCACGGACACGTCCGCCGAGCCGGTCTTCCGTGAGGAGGACCGGCCCGGCGGGGTCGTCGTACACAGGAACCGTCAGGTGCGGCGGCGGTAGGCGCGGACCGCCAGGGGCGCGAACACCACCACGAACCCGGCCATCCAGGCGAGCGTCCACAGCAGCGGCGTCTGGATCGGGCCGCCGAGCATCAGCCCGCGCATGGTGTCGACCAGGTGCTTGACCGGGTTCACGTTGACGTAGGCCCGCATCCAGCCCGGCAGCGTGCTCGGGTCGACGAACACGTTGCTGCCGAACGTCAGCGGGAACATCACCAGGAACGCCACCCCCTGCACGCCCTGGGCGGTCTTCATCTTCAGCCCGATCCACACCCAGGTCCAGCACAGCGACAGGGCGAAGCCGAGCGCGAGCAGGCAGGCCAGCACGCCGTACCCGACCCCGTTGTGGAACCGGAAGCCGAGGATCAGCGAGAACGACATCAGGATCACGATCGACACCGTGAACCGCACCGCGTCACCCAGCACCGCACCGACCAGCGGCGCGGACCGGGAGATCGGCAGGCTGCGGAACCGGTCGAACACGCCCTTGGCGAAATCGTCGTTCAGTCCGACCCCGGTGCCCATGGTCGCGAACATGATGCTCTGCGCCAGCAGGCCCGGAAGCACGAACTGCAGGTACTGCCGCCAGCCGCCGTCACCGGCGATCGCGCCGCCGAAGACGAACACGAACAGCACCGTGAAGATGATCGGCTGGAACGTGACGTCGGCCAGCGCCTCCGGGTTCTGCCGGATCCGGACGATGTTCCGCCAGGCCAGGGTGAGGCTCTGCTCGACCCAGCTCCACGGGGTACGACGGACCTGGCGGGGCAGGTCCTGGACAGCTGCGACGGCGCTCATCGGCGTACTCCTTCGTCCGCGGTGGCCTCGGCGGTGTGACCGGTGAGGCTGAGGAAGACCTCGTCCAGGCTGGGCAGCCGCAGGGCGAGCTCGGTGACGGTGATGCCGGCGTCGTCGAGTCGGCGGACGACGGCCGGCATCGCGGTACCGTCGCTGACGGCAACGCTGACGACGTCTTCCTCGACGGCCGGTGCGCTGCCGACGACCTCCGCGAGGACGGCGCTGACCTTGTCCAGGTCGGCCGGGTCGGCGGGACGGACGTCGAGGGACTGGCGGCCGGTCTGCGCCTTCAGCTCGGCCGGGGTGCCGTCGGCCACGATCCGCCCGTGGTCGAACACCACGATCGAGTCGGCCAGCGCGTCGGCCTCCTCCAGGTACTGCGTGGTGAGCAGCACGGTGGTGCCGTCGTCGACCAGGCGTCGTACCGTCGCCCACACCCCGTTGCGGCTGTGCGGGTCGAGGCCGGTGGTGGGTTCGTCGAGGTACAGGATGCTCGGGTGGCCGACCAGGCTCGCGGCAAGGTCGAGCCGGCGGCGCATCCCGCCCGAGTACGTCTTGGCGATCCGGTCGGCGGCACCGGTCAGCTCGAACCGCTCGAGCAGCTGGTCCGCGCGGGCCCGGGCGCCGGCGCGCGGCAACCCGATCAGGCGGCCGATCATCACCAGGTTGCGGCGGCCGGACAGGTCCTCGTCGACGCTCGCGTACTGGCCGGTGAGCCCGATCAGCTCGCGGACCTTGGCGGGCTCGCGGACCACGTCGTACCCGCCGACCAGCGCGCGGCCGGCGTCGGGGCGCAGCAGCGTGCCGAGGATCCGGACCG
>DASXRB010000568.1:0-4620 GCA_036506875.1 Kribbellaceae bacterium
GATGTACGCGCAGCGGGATGCCTTGCTGGGCGGCAGCCATGACGCGGCATTGGAGTCGCCCTTCTGCCGGTTCGCGGCCGCATCGACAGCAAGCAGGTTCAGTGGATCGTTCGCGAACGCGAGTCGCTTGCGGCTGGGCCACGCGAAGGCGCCGGTCTGCCAGGCGTCTGATAGCGAGACGACGTGGTCGATGTCGACCTGGCTGTCCCCGCCCCGAACGAACATGATGATCTGCGCGGTGTAGGGGTCGGCGAGCTTCCCGGAGAGCACCACGCAGCCGTTCGTGCCGGGCTTGATCACTGCGCCGGGCAGGTCTCGGCGGAGGATGTCGTTGCGGGTGTCGCAACCGTTCCGGTCGGTGTCGGCCCATGCCTGGCCGAACGCCTCGCGGGAGTAGCCGGTCCTCGGGGCGCGGCCCTTGACCGGCAGCGTCTCCAGTAGCGCGAGCACGGATCCCGGGCCGGGCGTGACGGTGCGTGTCGGGGTCGGTGTAGCGGTTGCCTTCGGCGACGGACTATCGGTCGCTACGGACCCGGCCGACGTCTTCGCATTGTCCTCGCCGTCGTCACCGCCGCCACCGGCGACGCCCGCCGCGATGAGAAGCGCCAAGACAGCCAGGACGGATGTCCAGACCTTGTGCCGCTTTACCCAGCTGATGGGCCCTGTGCCGTCCTCGACCCACGGTTGCCACCCTGGCGGCGCGGGTGGCCATGACGGATCAGGCTGCCAACCGGGTGGCGGTTCCCAGCCCTCGGGCGGAGGCGGCCAGCCTGGCGCTGGGTTGAAACGACGAGCCATTGCCCTCCCCTGTCCCCCTCGCGCGGGGTACACACCGGCCATCGAGCCGACACCGGCGACATCGTGCAATCACGCCACAGCGTTACGTCGCCGTCCCGCAGCCACTCCCGCGTGCAGCCAGGTCATCGAGCGCATGCCACTATCGGTCGTTCTGTCACCGCCCGCCCTCGGAATGGCGGTGGCTGGTTCTAGCGTTGGTAGTCGGCCGTCACGTCGGACTGAATCCGAGCCCAGCAATCGCGCGCCCACGCCGCGCACAGCGGCGGCGACGAGGACAAGGGGCACCGCCTCACGTGCCGCAGACCGCCGTGCTCGATCCAGTCGTGATGTCGCAGCCGGGATGCGTGGGACCGGCTGGAGAGGACACCAACATGGTTGACAAGCGCAAGCGTGAGGCTCGTCGGCCGCGGCCTGCGCGTCAGCGCCGCCGCCGAACTCGCTCGGCTCAGTGGCGATCGCGCCCGACGCGACCGCGGTTGACCCGGCCCACTGCATCAGGTCCCACACCGCGTCGATCGCAGCAGTAGCGGTGCGGGCCACTGGGCCCGGCTTCCCGCGGTCATCCTTGCCCATGGGCACGCCGTACCGCTCAGCGACGCCTCGGGCGGCGCCGAGGAGGTGGAACGCCGCGCGCAGCTGGCGGGCCAGCATCACCGCTACCGGCGCAAGCTCGCTGATCTGCTCGGCGGCGGCCGCGAGCCGTGCCTGCAGCTGATCCTGCGTGGCCTCGGCGCGATCCGCGCGCGACTCGACCGTCCGATACAGCGCGGAGCGGCGAAGGCCCACCGCCACGCTGATCCGGCGCTCCCGGCTCGTCGGCGCCGTCGGCCAGTTGGAGAACCGCCTCGTGCTCGCGCTGCGCGACACCGCGCTACGGGCGGCGGGCGCCTTCGCGGGCCGCCGCGCAGCGGGCGAGGACAGCCTCACAGACGCCGGGCACTAGGATCTGCGCTGTCCGACCGTTTTCGAACCAGGAGCCGTCCCGTGGCACGCGTTGTCGTCGACGTCATGCTCAAGCCCGAGATTCTCGACCCGCAGGGCAAGGCGGTGCACGGCGCGCTCGGCCGGCTCGGCTTCGCCGGAGTCGCCGACGTACGGCAGGGCAAGCGGTTCGAGATCACCCTGGACGGCGAGGTCACCGAGGAGCGCGTCGCGCAGATCCGCAAGGCCGCCCAGACGCTGCTGTCCAACCCGGTGATCGAGGACTTCACGGTGCACGTCGAGGAGACGGTGCGGTGAAGATCGGCGTCGTCACCTTTCCGGGTTCGCTCGACGACACCGACGCCCGCCGGGCCGCGCGGACCGCCGGAGCGGAAGCGGTCGCGCTGTGGCACGGCGACGCGGACCTGCACGGGGTCGACGCGGTGGTGCTGCCGGGCGGCTTCTCGTACGGCGACTACCTGCGCGCCGGCGCCATCTCCCGGTTCGCGCCGGTGATGGGCAAGCTCATCGACGCGGCCAACGGCGGCCTGCCGGTGCTCGGGATCTGCAACGGCTTCCAGGTGCTGTGCGAGTCGCACCTGCTGCCGGGCGCGCTGATCAAGAACGTGCACCGCAAGTTCATCTGCAAGGACCAGCGGCTGCGGATCGAGAACAACACCACCGCCTGGACCAGCGCGTACGACGCCGGCCAGGAGGTCACGATCGTGCTCAAGAACCAGGACGGGTTCTTCGTCGCCGACGACATGACCCTGGACCAGCTCGAGAGCGAGGGCCGGGTGATCGCGCGGTACGTCGACGGCAACCCGAACGGCTCCTACCGCGACATCGCCGGCATCACGAACGAACGCGGCAACGTCGTCGGCCTGATGCCGCACCCGGAGCACTGCATCGACAGCCTGACCGGCCCCGGCACCGACGGCCTCGCCTTCTTCACCTCGGTCATCAAGACCGTGACGTCCGCCGGCTCGGCCGAGACCGCCGCGGCCGGCGCCTGATCCGCACCCGAGCCGTGGCCCTCGAGCGTCGCCGCACCCGGCCGCGACTCGCCACCCCGATCCGATTGCTGCTCGCGAGCCTTCTCCTCACCGCCGCCGGCGCGGCTCCTGCGGTGGCGTCCGCGCCGAGTAATGGATCTTCGTTCGAGGAAAGCGCATTCCCGAGAAAGGATCCACAACTCGCCGACGCCCTCGGGCCGCGCGGGCTGCTGGCGGACGTGGTGGTGATCGGAGTGCCCGGGCTGCGGTGGTACGACGTCGAGGCGTCGCCCGAGCTCAGCGCACTCGTCGGTGACGCGAACGCCGGCTCGATGTCGGTCAAGACGTCCGGCTCGCAGACCTGCCCGATCGATGCCTGGCTGACGATCAGCGCCGGCACCCGGGCCTGGGGCACCGCGAAGGGACAGCCGTGCCCCGATCTCCCGGCCGTTCGCGACAACAGGGTCGAGGGCTGGTCGTCGTACCTGGATCTGCAGGCGAATCACCACACCGACGCCCAGCCCGGCCGGATGGGTGCCCTGGGCAACAGGCTGTGCGGGTTCGGTCCGGGCGCGGCGCTGGCCGTCGCCCGCCCGGACGGGGTGGTCGCCGCGCAGTCCGACGCGCCGGATGGCCGGGCCGTGCCCGACGGCGCGCGGACGCAGCTGTGGTGGCCGCGGTTCGACGCCGAGCTGCTTGCCTCGTGCAACGACGCGGTGGTCGACGCCGGCGCCCTGCCGCTGCGCGACGGCCGGCCCGAGGCTCGCGAGCGGGTCGCGCAGCTCGTCGAGCAGGCGCGGTCGCGGGGCCGCTGGGTCGTGCTGGCCGGGATCAGTGAGGAGACCGCGGGCGCGCACCGCGAGACCATGGTCGCGCTGCAGCTGCCGCCCGACGACGGTGCGCGCTGGCTGACCAGCGCGACCACGCGGCGGCCCGGACTCGTGCAGCTGACCGACCTGACCGCGACGCTGCTGTCCGACAGCGCGCCGGACGCTCCGCTGGACGGCAGCGAGATCCACAGCACCGGCGACGTGCACACCGACACCGCCGCCGTGATCCGCGACCGGCTCGACACCAACACCCGCTTCACCACACCACCGCCGGTGCTGATCGCGGTCGGGCTCACCGTGCTCGCGGTGCAGCTGCTCGCGCTGGCCTGGTACGTGCTGCGGCGCACCCGCCCCTCTCGCCGGACCTTCATCGCCACGATGCTGGTGCAGGGCGGTTTCTTCAGCGCGGTCTTCCTCAGCACGCTCACCGGCTGGTGGCGGTGGCCGGCGCCCGGACTTGCGTTGTACGGCCTCACCTTGGCGATCAGCGCCGTCGTGGGCCTGGCGTCGTACCTGGTGTTGAAGTGTCGTGCGGTGCTGGGTGTGGTGGCCGCGTCGTACGTCGTGCTGTTGGTCGACGGCGTGCTCGGGACGCCGCTGCAGGTGGGCAGCATGTTCGCGGACGGGCCGATCGTCGGCGGGCGGTACTTCGGGTTCGGGAACTCGACGTTCGCGGTGTTCGCGGTGGGGACCCTCGTCACCGCGGCCGCGGTGGGCGCGCGGGTGCGGCGCCGGTCGCCCGGGGCCGGGGCGCTGGGCGTGCTGGCGGTCGGCGGGGCCGGGGTCGTGGTGGACGGCGTGCCCGGGTGGGGGACCGACTTCGGCGGCGTGATCGCGCTGACCCCGGCCGTGCTGTACCTGGCCTGGCACACCTGGCGGGGACGGGTGTCCTGGCGCGCCGTGCTCGGGTTGGGGCTGACCGGGTTCGTGGCCGTGGCCGCGCTGGCGTACGCCGACTACCGGCGCCCGCCCGCGGACCGGACGCACTTCGGGACCTTCGTGGCGCGGCTGCTCGACGGCGATGTCTCGAACGTGATCGTCCGCAAGCTCACGATGTCGTTCGCCTACCTGAACAA
>DASXRB010000569.1:0-3088 GCA_036506875.1 Kribbellaceae bacterium
GGTCGACGAGGACGGCCTGCGCTCCACGAGGTTCGCGAAGGCCGACCCGAAGGGCTGCCTGTTCGAGTTCGTCTACCTGGCCCGCCCGGACACCCAGATCTCCGGCCAGCGCGTGCACAGCACCCGGGTCGAGATCGGCCGCGTCCTCGCGCGCGAGCACCCGGTCGAGGCCGACCTGGTGATCCCGACGCCGGAGTCCGGCACCCCGGCCGCGATCGGGTACGCCGAGGAGTCCGGCATCCCGTACGGCGCGGGCCTGGTCAAGAACGCGTACGTCGGCCGCACCTTCATCCAGCCCAGCCAGACCATCCGCCAGCTCGGGATCCGGCTCAAGCTGAACCCGCTGCGCGAGGTCATCGAGGGCAAGCGCCTGGTCGTCGTGGACGACTCGATCGTGCGCGGCAACACCCAGCGGGCCGTCGTACGGATGCTCCGCGAGGCGGGCGCGGCCGAGGTACACGTGCGGATCTCGTCGCCGCCGGTGAAGTGGCCGTGCTTCTACGGCATCGACTTCGCCAGCCGGGCGGAGCTGATCGCGAACGGCATGACCGACGAGGAGATCTGCCGCTCGCTGGGTGCGGACAGCCTCGGCTACGTGAGCCTGGACGGGCTGATCGCCGCCAGCACGGTGCAGAAGGACAGGCTGTGCCGGGCCTGCTTCGACGGGGTGTACCCGATCAAGCTGCCGAACCCGGAGCACCTCGGCAAGCACCTGCTGGAGAACCGCGACGCCGCGGTGGTGACCGACGTTGACGGCGTGCCCACCGTGACCAGCGGAGCCGGCGCGGCCGACGCGCTCAGCAGGCCCTGACAAGCGAGGAGCAACGAGTGCAGGAGCAGGCGTCGTACGCCGCTGCCGGGGTCGATATCGAGGCGGGCGACCGCGCCGTCGAGCTGATGAAGGAGTGGGTCGCCAAGGCGACCCGTCCGGAGGTCGTCGGCGGGCTCGGCGGGTTCGCCGGGCTGTTCGACGCCACCGCCCTCACGTCGTACAGGCGTCCTCTGCTCGCGACCAGCACCGACGGGGTCGGGACGAAGGTCGCGGTGGCGCAGCGGATGGACAAGCACGACACGATCGGGTTCGACCTGGTCGGCATGGTCGTCGACGACCTGGTGGTGTGCGGGGCCGAGCCGCTGTTCATGACCGACTACATCTGCACCGGCAAGGTGGTGCCGGAGACGGTCGCGACGATCGTGAAGGGCATCGCGGAGGCGTGCGTCGAGGCCGGCACGGCGCTGGTCGGCGGCGAGACGGCCGAGCACCCCGGGCTGCTGCAGCCCGGTGAGTACGACGTGGCCGGCGCGGCGACCGGCGTCGTCGAGGCCGACGAGCTGCTCGGCGCCGAGCGGGTCAGGGCCGGTGACGCCGTGGTGGCGATGCGCTCTTCCGGCCTGCACTCGAACGGGTACTCCCTGGTCCGGCACGTCTTCTTCGAGCGCGCCGGCTGGGCGGTCGACCGCCACGTCGACGAGCTCGGTACGACGCTGGGCGAGGCGCTGCTGACCCCGACCACCGTCTACGCCAAGCACTGCCTGGCACTGGTCCGCGCCCTGAACACCGCGGACGACCGGCCGGTGCACGCGATGTCGCACGTCACCGGCGGCGGTTTCGCGGCCAACCTCGCCCGGGTCATCCCGGACGGCCTGGCCGTCACGATCGACCGCTCGACCTGGACGCCGCAGCCGGTGTTCGGCCTGGTCGGCGAGCTCGGGCACGTGCCGCGGCACGAGCTGGAGAAGACGCTCAACATGGGCGTCGGCATGGTCGCGGTCGTCGCGCACGACGCCACCGACCGGGCGGTCGCCGCGCTCGCCGAGCGGGGCGTCGACGCCTGGGTCTGCGGCGAGGTGACCGGTGCGACGCAAGGCGCCGACGGCACCGTAGAGCTGCACGGCGACCACCCGGCGTGATGTCCCACAGCTGACCTGCGCGCCGTCCACGAGGGTGCCGCGATATCCCGACCGGGCTGCCGCAGGCCGGTCGAACCCTGGGCTGACTACGATCGGTGACCCCGCGCTGCCTCTACGCTGCCGGGACGACCACGATCGACCGAGGAGAGCACACGAGCATGTCTGAACAGTCGGCACTCGACCAGGAGCTGCGCGCCGCGCGCGAGCGGATCCGTCATGTGGAGGCGGCCCTGCGCCAGGCGCTGGAAGCCGACGAGCGGATCGCCGGCCGGTCCGCAACGGCCCCCCTCACGGAGGGTGACCAGCGATGAACGCGATGGACGGCAGGGCCGCCGACCTCACTGAGGAGAGCTCGAGGGCGCTCGGGGCTGCGCGGCAGGCGATGTCGGACGCCGCCGACGTCGCGCGCCGGATCGACGGACTGCTGCGGCAGTGCGAGGACGACCTCGGTGGACTGGCCGCGGAGGCCCCGAAGCTGCGGGACGTCGAGGCCCACGAGACCGAGGCCGCGGCCGAGGAGGCCCGGCCGCACTTGCGGACCGCCGCGCTGTACGCGGACCAGGTCGACGAGCGGCTGCGGCGCGGGCAGGGCGACCTCGAGGAGCTCGGCGACCACCTGGCCCGGGCCCGTCAGGCGCTGACCGCCGGCCAGCGGGCGACGTACGAGCTCGACCAGCTGCAGCTGCCGCACGGCGTGGCCACCGACGAGGTCCGGGCCCGGCTGCACAACTTGCGGGGAGCCGTTCAGGACGCCGGCGAGAACCTCGACGTGACCGGCCGCAGGATCGCGGCGGCCCGGCGGGCCCTCGAGCCGGTGATCTACAGCTCGATGAACGCCGACCCGCGGGCGGCGGCCAACCAGATCCGGGGCGCGGGCGAGGCCGTCGACGGTGACATGGTCGCCGCGCGGCGCGAGCTGGCGGAGTCGCGGGACGGGCTCGACGGCGCGGCGGCCGGAGCGCTCGGTGCCGCGCAGTACACCGGCGAGCAGGCGGCGGCGATGCGTGCGGCCATGAACCCGACTCCCGCGTCCGCGATGCGCGCGCCCGCCGCGTCGTCGGAGACGGAGCTTCGGCACCGCATCAACGGCCCCGCGACCGACCAGAACCGCGATCGGTAACCCTCGACCAACACCCTCATCATCGGGCCCTTGTGACCCGGCGTGTCGCCGTTCGTC
>DASXRB010000570.1:0-6001 GCA_036506875.1 Kribbellaceae bacterium
GTACGCGTCGATCCGGAAGCATCGGTCGTCCGGGCCGGCGTCCGCGAACTGCGCCACCGGCGTCCAGGTCTCGACACCGTTGCTGTCGGCAACTTCCAGCACGCCCGGGTCCTCCGAGGGCACGACCGGCCGGCGCCGCAGCGCGAACCGCTGCCCGGGGGTGCCGTCGGAGCGGCCGATCACCTCGTGCCGGACCACCTCCGCGTGCATCATCGGCACGGTGCCGCCGACCGTGAACGCCTTCACCGCCAGGATCTGCGGCGAGGACCGGTAGGTCGGCTGGCGCGGCTCGGCCTCGACCAGCCGGCACCGCAGCCAGCCGGCCCGCTGCCGGGCGATGATCGAGGCCTGGTGCTGCGCGGGGACGTGGACCACCACGTCGCCGGACTTGTTCAGGCCGCCGGTCTCGTCCCGGTCCACCTCGCACGCCGACCAGCCGGCGCCGGTCCAGGCCTCCCAGACGAGCGGTGGCCGGCGCGGGTCGACACCGGCGCCGGCGACCCGGCAGTCCAGCCGGATCGCCACCGCGCACGACGGGACCGCGTCGGACAATCCGATCAGCAGCGCGTCACCGGGCGTCGGGGACTCGGAGAAGCACGCGAACCCGTCCGGGCCGGTCAGCGCGGTGGTCAGGTCACTCGGGGTACCTCCGGCCGGGACCAGGCCGGCCCGGCTGAACTCGCACGGCAGGATCTCCAGGTCGGCGGTGGTGGTGAACACGACCGGCTCGTGGATGTCGGTGCGCGCGGTGGCGACCTCGGTCTCGGCCCGGACCAGCACGGTCTGCGGCTGCGGCGCCGACAGCCAGAACGTCACCGCACCGCGGGCGGCGGCCGGCGGCCTGAGCTCGACACCGATCAGCTCCAGGAACTTCACGTAGTTCAGGTCCGGCACCCGGTTCAACCGGTAGATCAGCTGGTCGGTCATCTGCGCGAAGGCCTCGATCAGCGTGACGCCCGGATCGGAGACGTTGTGGTCGGTCCACTCCGGGCAGCGGCGCTGCACCATCCGCTTGGCCTCGTCCACCAGGGCCTGGAAAGTGCGGTCGTCCAGGTTCGGCGCGGGCAGCATGTCAGACACCCGCCTCGACCGGCAGGGTGGCCGCGGCGGCACCCGCGGCGTACTCGGAGTGCTCGGGGATCACGTAGAACGGGAACACCAGGTTGCGCGGGTCGTTGCTGCCGAGGATGACGTAGCCGACGTCGACGTACAGCACGCCGGCCTCGATCCGGTCGTAGCTGACGCTGACGTCCCGCACCTCGATCCGCGGCTCCCAGCGTTCCAGCGCCTCCCGGACGTCGTACGCGATCTGCCCGGCGGTGGCCGAGTTGGCCGGCCCGAAGACGTGGTCGTGGATCCGGCAGCCGAACTCGGGCCGCATCGGGCGCTCGCCGCGCGCGGTGCCGAGGATCAGCCGGATCGCCTCGGCGATCTCGCGCTCGCGGGTGACCAGCGCGATCCCGCCGGTCGCGTCGGTGGTCACCGGGAAAGCCCAGCCGGCACCGATGAAGTCGGCGTTCATGTCAGCCTCCGATCAGGACGGTCGGCGCGCCCATCAGGATCGGCGCGCCGCACCCGGATAGGTCACCCATGCGGGCCGCAGGCATCCCGCCGATCAGTACCGTCGGGCAGCCCGGCGGCACGATCGCGGTCGGCGGGTGCACCGCCGGCGGCGGGAACGAGCAGATGTGCGGGGTCCCCACGGTCGCGGCCGGCAGGCCCTCGATGAGCACGGTCGGTACGCCGGGCGGCCCGATCACGCCGGGATGTCCGGTCGGGTCGCCGACCCTCGCCGCTGCGGGCATGGTCCACACACCTCCTAGTTGAGCTTCACGAGGGCGGCCTGTACCGAGCACAGTGCGCCGCCCTTGATCTCGGTCTGTGCGCTGCCCTCGAGCGTGGTGCGGGTGCCCTTGAGCTGCAGCTGGTTGCCGGCCTGCACGCTGACGGTGCCGCCACCCCCGTCGACGGTCACGCCGTTGGTCGCGGTGATCGCGATCTGGCCGCCCTTGAGCTCGAGCTTGGCCGACGCGGAGTCGACCACGACGCCCTGGCTGCCCTCGATCTTCACGGTGCCGTCGGCGTGCACGGTGATCGACGTCTTCGTCGCGTCGATGACCAGGCTGAGCTTGTCGTCGCCGGTGGCCAGGGTGATTCCCTCGGCCTTGCCGTCCTGGTCGAGCAGGTCGATCCGGTGCCCGCGCCGCGACACCATCGAGCGCCGGTTCACCGCGCCGGACCCGGAGTCGATCAGGTCCACGCCCTTGCGGCTGGGCAGGTCGACGCCGTTGTAGAGGCCGCCGAGCACGTACGGCCGGCGCAGGTCGCCCTGCTCGAAGATCACCAGCACCTCGTCACCGACCTCGGGCACCACCATCGCGCCGCGGTCCTTGCCGGCACCGGGCTGGACGGTCCGCGCCCAGGCGCTGACGTAGCTGTCCGACAGCCACGGCAACGTCACCCGGACCCGGCCCTGCTCCTCGGGATCGTTGACGTCGCTGACCTGCCCGATCACCACGCCCTCCGGCGCGCGTGGCGTCGTACCGGCGCCGCCGGCCAGCGCGAGCAGGCTGCGGTCCTGCGCCCCGGTCACCGAGAACGACGTGGTGTACCCCGTGGCCGGGTCGAAGCGGTGCCGCGACGTGGTCACGGTGTACTTGCCGTCGAACGGCGAGCCGAGGTCCTCCACCGTGACCGCCGCGCCCGCCCGGACGGCCGGGTTGCCCCGCACCACGCCGGCGAACTCGGCGAACGCGCCGGCGACCTCCTCGGCCAGCGCCGCCGCGGCCGCGTCCACCTCGGCCTGGGTCCGGTGCGGTACGCCGGTGGCCACCAGCACCGGGTCACCGAACGTGTGCGCGAGATCCGCCGGGGTGGCGTTCGGCAGCTCGACCGTCTTCGTCTTGGCCGGCACCGTCGTGGTCAGCGCCTGCTTGCTGGACACGTCCCAGCCGCGGACCTCGACCTCCTTGACCTGCTCGGCCGACGTCACCACGGACCGGAACCGCAGCAGGTCGGTACCGAGCTTCAGCACCAGCGGGTGCTCCGGTGAGCCGGGCGCACCGGCCGCGTCCGCCGGCGGCGCGAAGTTGAACTTGCCGTCCCGCACCGAGATCTCGCAACCGGCGTCCCGGGCCAGCCCGTCCAGCAGCTCCCAGTCCGAGATACCGGCCTGCGACACGTGCTCGAACACCGTCGTCGTCGACATGACCGAGCCCACCGTGAGCCCGGCCCGCCGGGCCACCTTGGCGGCGATGTCGGAGGCGGTCATCTGCGTGTAGCTCTCGGTCCGCCGGCCGCGGAACAGCCGGTGCGCCGGGTCGTACCCGCGCAGCACGGTGAAGCTGCCGCCGGTGTCGAACTCCGCCTCCAGCGCGGTGATCTCGCCGGCCATCAGCAGCACCGGCGTCTGGCTCGTCGTGGTCATCACCGACACCCGCACCGCGGACCCGATCTTCGCGCCGGTCTTGGACAGCACGACGTGGTTGCCGTCGCGGAACCGCAGCTCGAACATGTCCGGCAGCCGCTGGCTGTCGTCGACGTACGCCGCGGTGAGCAGCGGCACCACGTCCTGCGGCAGCGCGCTCCCGTCGATCTCGACCAGGCAGGTGTTGGTGATCGACATCAGACCAGCTCCTCCGGTGCGGGCAGCACCAGCGTCGCGCCGGCGCCCAGGGCACTGAACCGGATCGGGTCGTCGATGCCGTTGTACGCCGCGATCGCGCGCCACATCGACGGGTCGCCGTACTCGGCGTACGCGACCGAGGCGAGCGAGTCACCCTCGATCATCGTGTGCGAGCGTCGTACCGCCTCGCTGCCCGAGGTGGGGTTCTGCCGCCACGGCTCGTTGGGCATCTCCTCCATCGCGACGCTGCACAGCGCGCGGATCGGGATGCCGTCGGGGCTGAACAGCGTGTACTTCGCGCTGACCGACGTGACGAACGCGGGGAAGCTCGCGACCTTGCCCCAGTGCAGCACGACCAGCGGCGGCGTCGGCTTCTTGCTGTTCATGCTCTCGTCGGTCGGCACGCAGCAGCTGAACAGCTTCTCCACCGCCTCGACCACGCTGCCGTCGTGCTTGCCGGAACTGTCGAAGAACATCTCCATCGTGAGCTTGCACGGCTCCGAACCGGAGAACTCCGGCGGACCGGCCTTCTTGGCGCCCTTGGCGGTCTTGCGTTCCCACTTGGCGGTCTTCTGGATCGTGACCTCCTTGGGGTTGAACTGGAACGGCACCGACCCGCGCTCACCGCCGGGCGCGCCGCCACCGCCGCCGGACGGGGTCGGGTCGTACAGCTTCAGCACCGCCTTCTCCAGCTGGGGCCGCGACCGGTCGCCGGCCGGCGCGGGAGCCGGTGTCCCGGCCCCGCCGGCCGAGCTCATCAACGCGATCGGCTTGGTCATGGCGCTGCTCCTAGCCGGCCTTCGCGGGGGCGAACCCGTGGTGCGCGATCTCGAGGGTCTCGGTGGCGACCTTGGGCGAGTCGAGGTTCAGCGACGGGCCGCTCCAGCGCACCGGGACCACGCCGAGCAGGCCCCACTGCGCCACGATCTTCCGCTCGGCGGTCATCGCGGCGATGCTCGCCGTCTGCGGGGTGACGCCGGTGGTCATGCTGACCAGCCACTTCATGACTTCGTTCGTGTCGGAGCACAACGGCCGGGACAGCTTGATGTTCGAGTACTTGATCCGGGTCGGCAGCTGCCAGATGAAGCCGTTCTGGCCGCCCTCCTCGCGCTGCTCCAGCACGACCTCGACGCCCAGGCCCTCGCAGCTGTTGAAGGTGCCGAGCCGCTTGTCGTCGATGGTCACCGCGAAGCACACGCTCACGGCGGGTTCGGGATACTTCTCGGTCACCATCCGTCCTCCTTCGTCCGCATCTCAGTGCCGCCGGTCGGTGACCAGGCCGGCCCGCTCCCGGTCCAGCCAGAGCTCGGCCCGCAGCCGGGCCGACAGGGGTTCGTAGAGCCGCTTGGCCATCTCGTCCAGGTCCGTCGGAGCCGGCGCCCCGGCCGGCGCGGGTGTCGCCGCCGGTACGACGGAGGCCGCCGGCGTACCGCTGTCCGGAGCGGGTCCGGGCTCGGCGGCGGCCTGGACGAGGACCGGGCTCGTGGGGATCTGGTCGCGCTGCACCGGGGCCTGCCACTGCGCTACCTGTGCGGGCTCGGTAGCCAGGTCGCCGAACATGCGTTGAAGTGGCACCGCGTGGACGGTCTCCGCTTCTGTCTCCGCGGTCCGCATCACAGGAAGTGGTGGTTGCTCCGGGGCAACGACCTCCGGCGCCGGCCGAGCTTCCTGGGGCGGCGTGCGGAGCGGGGCCGGCGGCGCGGTGCGGCCGGTCTCGGCGGACCGCTGCGCCGCGTCGTACGACACCCGCTGCACGGGTGGTGGCGTCGCGACGTGCTCGCCCGGGTCGTGCTGGAGCGTGAGCGGCTGTTCGGAGGTCAGCGGCAGGTCCGCGGCCGGCTCCGACCGAGCCGGCTGCGGCGTCTGCGGCGCCGGCGGCGGCCACAGCAACGCCGGCGGCGCGACCGGCAGCGCCGCGCGCACAGAGGTTCGCTGCACGACGGCCTCGGCGCCGTCGTCGTGGCCTGACGCAACGATCGGTGCCGGGTGGGTAGTCGGGAGGCTCTCGGGGACGCCGGTTGTGCGGGCGACGACCGGAACGTCCTGGGCGTCCGGTGCCGGCTCGTCCGGCCGGCCGAGTGCCGCGACGAACGGTGAGAAGCCGGTGGATCCGATCAGCGGTACCTCGGTGGGCATACCGGTCTGCGGCGCGGCGGTCGGCGAGCCTGGACCCGCCGGTCCCGGCGATCGCTCGGCGGGGTTCGCGACAGAGCGGGACACGACCGGCAGCGGCGGCATCGACACCGGACCGGCCGGCGGCTCAGGACGGACCGCCGCATCGGCGCCAGAGGGTGTCGGCGACGGCGTCGCGCTCGTCCGCTGGACGACCTCGGCAGGCGTCGCCGGAACAGGGACATCGGTGATACTCGCCGGGGC
>DASXRB010000571.1:0-6490 GCA_036506875.1 Kribbellaceae bacterium
GGCTGGCGATGATGATGTTGGGTGGGTCGCCGACCAAGGTGGCGGTGCCGCCGATGTTGGAGGCCATCGCCTCGGCGATCAGGAACGGCGCGACCGGCACAGCGAGCCGTTCACAAACCAGAAACGTGACCGGCGCGATCAACAGCACCGTGGTCACGTTGTCTAGCAGCGCGGACGCGACGGCGGTGACGGTGACCAGGATGGTCATCACCCGGAACGGGCGGCCGCGGGCGCGTTTGGTGGCCCAGATCGCGACGTATTCGAACGCGCCGATGCGCTGTACGACCGCGACGATCACCATCATGCCGATCAGCAGAAAGATGACGTTCCAGTCGATCCCGGTGTCTTCGGAGAAGAATGCGTGCTCGGCGTCTGTGGCGCCGATCAGCAGCATCACCATTGCGCCGCCAAGCGCCGCGGCGAGCCGGTGGACCCATTCGGTCGCGATCAGCACGTAGGCGGCGGCGAACACGGCCGCCGCGAGCCAGGCCGTGATGTTCACGACGCCAGAACCCGGTCCAGCAACGCGTCCAGGGTGATCGCGCCCAGCAGCGGCCCGTGGGGTTCGGCGACCGCGACCAGCGGGCTGCGGGTGCGGGCCATCACGGCTGCGATCTCGAGCACGGTCGCTCGCGGGTGCACCACCGGCAGCTCGCGTTGTTCGCGGGGCAGCGACTCGGCCACCGTCCGGTCGCCCAAGCCGCGCAGGAAGACATCGGCCGACGGCTCGTCGATCACCCGCGCCAAGGCTGGGTCGTCTTGGCAGTATTCGGGCACCGCCAGCCGCAACACCTGAGTGCCCGGGAGGATCGTGGACGGTCTGTCGTTGTCGACCACGATCAGGCCGGGCAGGTTTTCAGCTGCCATCAACCGGGCGGCCTCGACCACCGGGGTGGACAACTCGACGGTCGGGTAGGGCGCAGCGAGATCACCGGCACGCATGGGGCACTCCAGTCAGCTGTCGGTTGCACGACGCCGACCAGGCTTCCCGGCACTCCACCTGCACCGTACCGCTCCCACCACGCCACCCGCCACCACGGTCCGGCCCGGCGAGCACGCGGAACACGCCGGGCCGGGCACATCGACCTGCACCGTTTGCGCGAGCACGAGATCGCGCTGTGATGGTCGTCTGAGGCCGGTGGGCGACACGGATCTGCTCGCCTGGCAGGCCGTGGGAAGACCACATCAGCGCGACGGCCTGGCGGCCGGGTCGGCGGGCTGTTGCGCGGCCGCCACCACGGTGGCGTGCGGGTCGGGGTGCGGTGGATGAAGCTGCGGTGCACGCGCGCGGCGCGGGCCACCGACGACACGGTGACCACTGACGTCTCGTCCTACAGGAGATTCGAGCCGGTCTGCAGCGCGACGCCGGGGAACTTCGTTGCCACCTGGTGACGACGAAGTTCCCCGGCGGCTTGCAGGGGATCAGTGGGTACGACGGTGGGCCAGCCACTCGGCCTTGGTCAGCTCACGCTCGCCGTCGAGGGTGGTGACACCGCCCGTCGTCCGGCTGCCACCGCCGACGGCACCGCCGCCGAACACGATCGACGCCCAGTTGTTCTGCGCGGTCAGCACCGTGTAGTTGTTGTCGTCGTTCACGTCCGCCCGCAGGCCGGTGTCGGTCGCGTCGCCGTCGCAGTTCCAGTTGATCGGCTGGTCGCCCGGCGTCGTGGTCCAGCGGTGCGTGCCGTCGGGGCAGGTGTAGTACGTCTTCCACGCCGAGGCCGACGAGCCCAGGCCGGCCGGCTCGCTCAGGCTGGTCTCGTCCAACGGCGCCGGCGCCACGTTCGAGTACCCGAAGTACGAACCACCCGACGACTTCGGCACCCCGTCGAACTGGAACGCGTAGTTCATCACGCTCAGGTAGTTCGGCTTGTAGTTCACGTTGTCGGTGCCGCCGTGCCGCAGCCCGAGGGCGTGCCCGAGCTCGTGCACGAAGGTACCGACCTGCATGTCGTCGTCGGGGTGCCAGTTGCACCGCGGTCCCATCGTGACGATGAACGTGTCACCCGGGATCGCGAACGAGTAACCGCTGCTGCACGAGCTGTCGTAGTCGTCGGCGAAGATCATGTAGTAGAAGACCGCCGCCCGCCTGCTGTCGAAGTTCGCGGACTTGATGCCGTTGGTCTGCTTCCATGCGGGCCGCAGGTTCGAGTCGTACGGCACCTGGTTGCCCCCACCCAGGTTGTACGACGAACCGAGGGCGCCGCCCGCGTCGAGGTGGATCTTGATCCCGGACACGCCGTCCGGGTTCGACACCGGCGCGGTGGCGAACACGTTGACGATCCGGTCGTAGACACCACTCGTCGGCAGCCGGCCGCTCATGTAGTCGGTCTCGACGAACAGGTCCTTGTGGTTCGGGCTCGCGCCCATCGCCGGCAGGTTCACGTCCACGACGCCGTCGTTGTCGGCGTCGTACCCTCCGGTCTCCCACGCGTCCAGCAGGCCGTCGCCGTCCGCGTCGGCGGGCGCGGCGATCGTCGCACGCTCCGGCGCCGGCGCGGCGACGGCGGCCGGGACCGCCAGCGCGGTCAGCGCCCCCACAGCGATCAGGTTGGTAGCCGCAAGAGTCCTTGCGAGGCGGGTGCTCCTCACCATGATGTGCTGCCTTTCCATCGGCATCGACCGGGGCGGTCCCGGTGCCCACGGAACGTAGTCACGTCAGCAGCACAGCGGAAGCGCGGATCAACCCGGAACGTTCCGACTCACGCCGGAACATTCACACCACCCGTTGACCTTGCGTTCACCGCGTTGGTGGGCGGCTCCGGGGACGCACACAAGTACGTCGTTTGCATGGTTTGACCGCCGGGACGCGCTCCTACCGTCGGAGGATGGACCTCGTAGCGCTCCGTCACCGCGTCACGTCCCGCCCGCGCGGAAAGCGCCTGGCAGCCGCCACCGCGGTCACCGCCCTCGTCGCCGGCGGGCTCGGCATCGCCGGGTCGGCCGCACCGGTCTACGCGGCCGGTGTGATCAACGTGCCCGCGGACCAGCCGACGATCCAGGCGGCCGTCGCGGCGGCGGCCAGCGGTGACACGATCCTGATCGCGCCCGGGACCTACACCGGCGGGGTGTGGGTGCAGGACAAGGTGCTCACGTTCGCGTCCTGGTACCAGACCACCGGCGACCCGTCGTACGTCGACCAGACGATCGTCAGCGGGTACGTCACCGGCTACTGCCCTGCCGGCGCGTCGGCGTGCGCCGGGAACGCCGTGCTGGACTTCGGCTCGCGCGCCGGCGGCAGCCTCGTCAACGGGCTGACGATCCAGAACGGCGTCGACGGGGTCCGCGGCAACTCGCACGTCGACATCACGCACAGCAAGCTGACCCTGAACGGCGACGGCGCCGACTTCGGCAACGACTCCAGCGGCACGTTCAGCGACGTCCTGTTCCTGCGCAACACCGACGACGGCATCGACATGAACGGACGGGTGTCGATCACCGTCGTCGACAGCACGGTGCAGGAGAACGAGGGCGACGGCGTCGAGTTCCGGATGTACCCGTACGAGGGCCCGAACCTGGACGTGACGTTCCGGCACAACCGGTTCATCCGGAACTCCACCGACGGCATCCAGCTGATCGACTCCGACGGCCCGTCCAGCCGGGTGATGCGGATCGAGCGCAACGTCTTCGACCACAACGGCGGCGCCACGGTCGGCTGTCTGCCGGACCAGCAGACCAACGAGGATTTCAGTGGCGCGCCCGTCGCCGAGCGGGTCTACTTCACGAACAACACCGTGTACGGCGACCGGTACGGCGTGGTCGGCGGCGCGAACAGCATCGTGCTCGACAACGTGTTCGACGGTGTCCGCGCGAGTGCGCTGCGCCGGGTCGGCGGCGCCAGCATCTCGTCGTACAACCTCTTCTGGGGCAACGGCCTGAACGCCGAGGAGAGCGTCGTCGACACGACCACGTCGGTGTACGGCGACCCGCTGCTGGCGTCCGACCAGACGCTGTCGAGCGGGAGCCCGGCGATCGACACCGGCACCGCGTCGTACCAGTGGAACGGCGAGCAGGTGCTGTCGATCCCGTCGAGCGACTACTCCGGCACGGCACCCGATCTGGGCTTCAGCGAGTTCGTGTCCGGCGGACCGCCGGTGAACCACGCACCGACCGTCAACGCCGGAACGGACGCGAGCATCATGCTGCCGAACACGGCCGCGCTGGACGGCACGGTGACCGACGACGGGCTGCCCGGCGGCACGCTGAGCACCACCTGGAGCCAGGTCAGCGGTCCCGGTACGACGACCTTCGGCAACCCCGGTGCCGTCGACACGAGCGCGAGCTTCAGTGCGGCGGGGACCTACGTGCTGCAGCTGACCGCGAGCGACGGGGCCTTGGCGGCGAGCGACACCGTGCAGATCACCGTCGCGCCGGCACCCGCGCCGGGGTCGGGCAGCGTCGCGAGCAGGATCGCGACGAGCACCGATGACGTCGAGGAGTCCGCGACCGGCAGTTACGCCGCTACCAGCACCGATCTCGAGCTCGTGTACGACGGGTCCAACCAGAAGGTCGGCCTGCGCTTCCCCGGCCTGGCCATCCCGGTCGGGGCCTCGATCACCGGCGCGTACGTGCAGTTCGAGGCGGACGAGAAGCAGAGCGAGGCGACCGCGCTGACCATCCAGGGCCAGGCGGCCGACAACGCGGCGGCGTTCACGTCGGCCACGAAACCGTCCACGCGGGCGCGGACCTCCGCCGCGACGACATGGTCGCCCGCGGCGTGGACGGTCATCGGCGAGGCCGGCGCGAACCAGCGCACGCCGGACCTGTCGGCCGTGGTGCAGGAGATCCTCAGCCGGCCCGGCTGGGCCAGCGGCAACGCGATCGCGCTGATCATCACCGGAACCGGCCACCGCACCACCCGCGCCTTCGACGGCAAGGCGGCGGGCGCGGCGCTGCTGCACGTGGACTACTCGACGGGCGGTCCGCCGCCGAACCAGGCGCCGGTCGTGAACGCGGGCCCCGACGCGACGATCATGCTGCCGAGCTCCGCATCGCTGGACGGCACGGTCACCGACGACGGGCAGCCCGGACCGGTGACCACGGCGTGGAGCCAGGTCAGCGGACCGGGTACGACGACCTTCGGCAACCCGGCCGCGGTCGACACCACCGCGAGCTTCTCCGCCGCCGGAACCTACGTGTTGCAGCTCAGCGCGAGCGACGGGGCGCTGTCGGCCGGCGACACGGTGCAGATCACCGTCCAGGCGGCGCCGGCCCCGGGCTCTGGCAGCGCCGAAGTGCGGATCGCGGCCAGCAGCGACGACGCCGAGGAGTCCGCGACCGGCAGCTACTACGGCACCAGCAGCGACCTGGAGCTCGTGTACGACGGCAACAACCAGGTCGTCGGGCTGCGCTTCCCCGGCCTGGCGATCCCGGCGGGCGCAACGATCACCAACGCGTACATCCAGTTCGAGGCCGACGAGACCCAGAGCGAGGCGACCACGCTGACCATCCAGGGCCAGGCGGCCGACAACGCGGTCACGTTCTCCTCCGCGACGAAGCCGTCCACTCGCCCGCGCACCACGGCGTCGGCCACCTGGTCGCCGCCGGCCTGGACGCTGGTCGGCGAGACCGGCCCGAGCCAGCGCACCCCGGGCCTCGCGGCCATCGTCCAGGAGATCGTCAGCCGTCCCGGCTGGGCCAGCGGCAACGCGCTCGCCGTCATCATCACCGGCACCGGCCACCGCACCACCCGCGCGTACGACGGCAAGCCCGCCGGCGCCCCCCTCCTCCACATCGACTACACAACCGGCTGACGCCCCCCTGCCCCATCCCGTTCATGACATTCATCGGGCCCTTGTGACCCGGCGTGTCGCTGTTCATCGGGCCGTTGTGACCGGGACGCCGTCAGCCGCGACCCCGGCTCGCCGGGCGGTTGCGACCGTGCCCGTGGGACAGCCGGCACTGCACCGGGGTTCGCACCTCCGGTCAGGGTTCACCCCTTCTCAGGAAGGGGTGTGCTAACCCTGGACCGCGACGCGAACCCCTGGGACGGGACGCCGCTGCGAGCTGTATGGGCGATCACCCGCGGCGCCGGCGCGCGGCTCACGTCGTACGCCGGTGCTTTGCGAGCAGACCGTCGGGGCGGTCGCAAGGGCCCGATGAACGGCGACACGCCGGGTCGCAAGGGCCCGATGAATGGTTCAGCGGAGGTGCATTAGGGCGGACTGGGCGGCGTTGTAGCCGCACATGCCGTGGGCGCCGGCGCCGGGCGGGGTGGCGGCGGAGCAGAGGTAGACGCCGGGGATGCCGGTGGCGTAGGGGTTGAGTGCCACCCGGGGGCGGAAGACCAGCTGGCGGGCGGTGTTGGCACCGGTGATGATGTCGCCGCCGAGATAGTTCGCGTTGTACGACGCGAGCTGCTGCGTGGTGCGGACGTGCCGGGCCAGGATCCGGTCGCGGAAACCGGGCGCGAACCGCTCGATCTGCGCCTCGATCAGCGCCGTCGCGTCGCCGGTGTACCCGGCGGGGACGTGCGCGTAGGCGTACAGCG
>DASXRB010000572.1:0-11341 GCA_036506875.1 Kribbellaceae bacterium
CAGCGCTCCGACGTGTGCGCGGTGCCGGCGGCCGGTGTGGTCGCCGAGGCGATGGTCGCGCTGGTGCTCGCGGACGCGGCGCTGGAGAAGTTCGGCGGCGACTCCGTGGCCGAGACCGCACGCAACCACAAGGCGTACCTGGACAGCCTGCCGGCCACCATCGCGGTCGCCCGATGAGCCCGCTGGTCGTCCTGGTCGGGCCGCCCGGGTCCGGCAAGTCCACCGTCGCCGCTTTGGTCGCCGAGGCCACGCGCACAGGGCACCGCGACACCGACGCGGACGTCGAGGCGAAGGCCGGCAAGCCGATCTCGGACATCTTCGTCGACTCCGGCGAGGCCGCGTTCCGCGCGCTGGAGCGCGACGCCGTCGTCGACGCGCTGACGTACGACGGGGTGGTCTCGCTCGGCGGCGGCGCCATCCTCGACCCGGCCATCCGCGCGGACCTGCGCGGGCACCGGGTGGTGTTCCTCGACGTCGGCCTGGCCGAGGCCGCCAAGCGGGTCGGGCTCGGCACCTCGCGACCGTTGCTGCTGGGCAACGTCCGCGGCCGGCTCAAGAAGCTGATGGACGACCGCCGCCCGCTCTACACCGAGGTCGCGACGCTGACCGTCGAGACCGACGGCCGCACTCCGGAGGACATCGCCGCCGAGATCCTCACGAAGGTCGTGACATGAGCCGGCCACGCCGGATCCGGGTCAGCGCCGGCACCCCGTACGACGTTGTCATCGGCAACAACCTGCTCGGCGAGCTGGCCGGGCTGCTCGGCGAGGGCGTCAGCCGGGTCGCCGTGATCCATCCCCGGGCGCTGCGGGCCACCGGTGACGCGGTACGCGAGGACCTGACCGCGGCCGGGTTCACCGCGCACGCGATCGAGATCCCGGACGCCGAGGACGCCAAGACCGCCGAGGTCGCGTCGTACTGCTGGTCGGTGCTCGGCCAGGCCGGCTTCACCCGCTCCGACGCGGTGGTCTCGGTCGGCGGCGGTACGACGACCGACCTGGCCGGTTTCGTCGCCGCGACCTGGCTGCGCGGCGTGAGGTGCGTACACATCCCGACGACGCTGCTCGGCATGGTCGACGCCGCGGTCGGCGGCAAGACGGGGATCAACACGGCCGAGGGCAAGAACCTGGTCGGTGCGTTCTGGGAACCGGCCGGGGTGCTGTGCGACCTGGCCGCGCTGGCGACGCTGCCGCGCAACGACTACGTCAGCGGTCTCGCCGAGGTGGTGAAGTGCGGGTTCATCGCGGACCCGGTGATCCTCGACCTGGTCGAGGGCGACCTCGACGGCGTGCGCGAGCCGTCGTACCCGCACACCGAGGAGCTGATCGCGCGGGCGATCCAGGTGAAGGCGGACGTGGTCGGCGGCGACCTGCGGGAGCGTACGACGACGGCGGGCGGCCAGGTCGGGCGTGAGGCGCTGAACTACGGACACACGCTCGGGCACGCGATCGAACGGGTGGAGCGGTACAAGTGGCGGCACGGCGCCGCGATCAGCATCGGCATGGTGTTCGTCGCCGAGCTGGCGAGGGCCGCCGGCCGGCTGGACGACGCCACCGCCGACCGGCACGCGGCGGTGCTGGAGGGCCTGGGGCTGCCGGTGCGGTACAAGGCCGGCGCGTGGCCGGAGCTGCAGGACGCGATGAAGCTGGACAAGAAGACCCGCGCCGACCGGCTGCGGTTCGTCGTACTGGACGGTCTGGCCAAGCCCGCCGTCCTCGAGGCGCCGGACCCGAGCCTGCTGGTCGCCGCCTACGCCGAGGTGAGCTGACGGCCGCCGGAGCGGCCGTCAGCTCCGCGGTCGCTACGGCAGCCGGACGTAGCCGTGCCGGTTCTTCCAGAGGAAGTACTTCTCGAAACCCACCTTCAGCGCGTGCGACTGCGGTCCCGGGATGAGCACACCGGCCTTGCGCGGCGGCAGCATCTTGTCGGCCAGGATCATCACGCCGTTGTTGCCGGCGTCCATCACGCAGACCGCGGCGATGTCGCCGAAGTCCTTGTGCTCCGAGGGCTCCTTGCCGCGGATCTGGTCGGCGATGTTCTTCGCGGCGACGTGCGCCTGGGTCTCGGTCGGGAAGCCGGTCTTCGGCACGCCCACCGGGATCGCCGTCGTCCACGGCGCCGAGACCGCCGCGGCCACCCCGACCGCGTAGACGTTCGGGTACGCCGTCGACTGGTAGGTGTCGTGCACCGTCACGAAGCCGTTGTCGTCGGTGAGCCCCTCGACCGCCTTCACCGGCTCCTGCCCGACGAACGGCGGGACGATCATCGCGTAGGAGAAGTCCAGCACCGCGCCGTCGGCGAGCATCACCTTGCCGGGTGCCACCTCGGTCATCGCCGCGCCGGTGACCGCCTTGATGCCTTCCTTCTTGAGGAACAGCCCGAGCAGCTTCTCGCCGCCCGGCAGGCCGCCGATGCCGAAGTGGCCGAGGAACGGCTCCGGGGTGACGTACGTCAGCTCGACCTGCTTGCGGATCTTCGCCTTCTTCAGCTGGTACGAGAGGTTGAACAGGAACTCGTACGCCGCGCCGAAGCAGCCGGCGCCGGGGGTGGCTCCGACGATCACCGGGCCGGGGTCGTCCAGCAGCTTGCGCCAGCCCTCGCCGGCACGGACCGCGTCGTCGAGGGTGGTGATCGTGTACGCGCCGTTGTCCGGGCTCAGCCCGGGGATCACGTCGCCCTTGTTCCGGTAACCGGTCGCGATCACCAGGTAGTCGTAGGCCTGCTCGCCGGCGGTCGTCCCGACGCGCCGGGCGACCGGGTCGATCCGGGTCGCGGTGGCGTTCACGAAGTCGATGCCGTGCTGCTCGAACGTCGGCGCGAGCGGGAACGTGATGTCCTTCGGGCGACGCTTGCCGAACGGCAACCAGATCAGCGACGGCGTGAACAGGAACTTGTCCGCCGTCGAGACGACCGTCACGTCGACGTCGCCCTCCAGTTCGTGCTTCACACTCAGTGCCGTCGTGAGGCCGCCGAAGTTGCCTCCGAGCACCAGCACCTTCTTGCGCATCTGCCGTCACCTTCCGAGGTTCGGCCGGACATGGGCATGCCGGTCCCTTACCTCCACCGTCGCAGTGCGCGAACCGCCACCGAACCGCTCTTGGACCTTCGCCGGGGGGTCCAACGGCCCGTGGTGTCCCGGTGCGGGTGAGCCGGCTCACACCGGCGGCGTGTGAGGCCGCAGCTGGTCGATCCGGTCGATCACCCGTTCCAGCCGGTGCTGCAGCCGGTCGATCTCGGCCTGGTAGAGCGAACCCGCGCGGACGAGCGCGGCGACGTGGCTGGGTTGCGGGTCCCACTCCAGCTCGCCGGGCCAGTCGTCAGGCTCCGCCGGATGCGTGCCGTGGTGCTCGTAGCAGTGCGCCGCCCGGGCGAGCATGCCGACGCCGTGGGTCGCGTCGTCGCGCTGGACCGAGATGGCCTTCTCCCGGAGCTGCCGGGCCCGTTCGATCGACACGAGCTCCTGGGCCGAGCAGCGGGCGTGCGGGCCGCTACCGTCGGTGGTGGGCATGACGTGCCTCCTGATCGATGCCGAGGCCGGAGAAGCGCACCGCGGCGCGCCTCCGGCCGAGGTGCAGGTAGCCCCCGCGATGGGTGCCGTCGGCAACGGTGACGGCTGCCGGCGGGTCGGCGGTGTCGAGCCGGGTGACGGCCAGCTCGGCCGGCGCCACCTGGACGCGGACCGTGGCGGTGCCCCCGGGAGGGAGCGCCGGCGATGCCGCGCACGCCACCCGGCGGGAGATCCCGTCGTCGACGATGCGGACCTCGAGCTCGCCGGACTGGTGCAGCATCACGTGGTAGCCGCACAGTCCCGGCCGGTGCCGGTCCAGGTCGTCGAAGGACCGGTCGTCGGCAGCGCTGACGAACACGCCCGCCCAGCCGTCGGGGTCGGCGGCGGTGTCGATGCGGATGGTCAGCGTGATTCCGAACCGGTCGTCGGTGAGCGGGCCGGCCCAGCCCTGCAGCGCACCGCGGTACTCCCCATCGGTGCCGGCGTAGCCCCACGCCCCGCCGGGCCAGAAGGTGCCGCGGTCGCCGGCCACGGAGCTCGCCAGGTGCCCGTGGCCGAACGTACGGCGCCCGAAGGGGTCGGAGCGGCTCACCGGCGAACGGCCGGACACGTAGAGCGGGTCGTCGGAGAAGAACCCGGCCACCCCCGCGGCCAGCCAGCGTGTCAGGTCGACCCGCCGGTCCAGCACCCAGACGGCGACGTCCAACCCGGCCGCGCTCGCGGGCGCCACGAGCTCGGCCGGCAGGGCCGCCGACAGGCCGAGGTACCGGATCCCGGCCGCGCGCACCGCCGCCGGGTCGTACGACGAGGTCGCCGACAGCAGCATCGCGTGGCCGCCGGCCGCCACCACCGGATCCAGCTCGGCCCGGATGAACGACTGCACGATCGCGGTGTCGACGAGGCCACGACGCTCGAGTGCGGTGGCGATCGCCGCGCCGGCGCCGGAGTTCTTCGCCTCGGGGCACAGCACCGTCCGGCCGCCGAGCTCGCCGACCGCGTCGGAGAACGACGGGACCCGCAGCGAGTCCGGCCACGCAGGTGCGAACCACTCGCCGGCGTCCACCCGCAGCGCGGCGACGTCGGCCATCATCAGGTCATGGGTGTTGCCGGTGCCGGTCGTGGTGCGGTCGACCGTCGCGTCGTGCAGGCAGATCAGCGTTAGGTCGCGGGTGAGCCAGCAGTCCTCCTCGACGACGTCCACCCCCGACGCGAGCGACGCCCGGTACGCCTCGAGGGTGTTCTCCGGGCAGATCGCGGCCATCCCGCGGTGCGCGGCGTAGAACGGCCGCGGCAGGTCCGCCACCGTCCGCCGCGGCCGGCGTGGCCGTGGCTGGTCGCGGACGCGCCGGTCGCCGGGCATACCGCCATTGTGCTGTTCGCCTCGCGTGGACGCCGTGGGCCGGTGCGGCACTAGGGTGGCGGCGTGACCGATGTGCGACGGGTACTGGTGCTGAACGGGCCGAACCTCGGCCGGCTGGGGTCGCGGGAGCCCGACGTCTACGGCGCGACGTCGTACGACGACCTGGTGGAGCTGTGCCGGAAGGCGGGCAGCGAGCTGGGGCTGGACGTCGAGGTCCGGCAGACCGACGACGAGGCCGAGCTGGTCGGGTGGCTGCACGAGGCGGCGGACGGGCAGCTGCCGGTGGTGCTGAACCCGGCCGCGTTCACGCACTACTCGTACGCGCTGCGGGACGCGTGTGCGCAGCGGACGGCGCCACTGGTCGAGGTCCACGTCAGCAACCCGGCGGCGCGCGAGGAGTTCCGGCACACGAGCGTCGTCGCGGCTGTCGCGAGCGGGACGATCGCCGGGTTCGGGATCGACTCCTACCGGCTGGCCCTACGCGCGGTCGCGACGCTGGTCGCCGACTCAGGACACTAGCGGTCCTGTTGCGGGACCGGGGTGGCGGCGTCGCGGACGGTGCGCCACAGCTCCTCGATGTCGGTGCGGTCCTCCGGCTCCGGGGTGTCGACCCAGCCGCTGGCCCAGACGTTCTCGTCGTCACGCTCGAACAGCGACGTCGCGAACGCGGCGGACCCGGTCCACACGGGCTCCTCGACGGCCGGCCGCGGGGCCGGCTCCTGGGTGGCCGCCCGGCCGGAGGACTGCGACGTCCCAGCCAGCGAGCGGGCGTACTCCTGGGCCTCGACGATGCCGAGGTCGGCCTCGTCGCACAGCAGCCGGACCGCCGCCACCTCCTGGCCGGAGGCCATCAGCTCACGCACCCGGTTGTCGAGGTCACCCTGCGGGACGGGCAGCTGGTGCGGCTGCGGCCGGTGGTGCGGGAGCCGCTGCTGGGCCGGCTGGCGGACCTGGCCGGGCATCGCGGGAGCGGTCGGCGCCGGGACCCAGGTCGCGGGCCGGCGCGGGACGAACCCGGCGGCCGGCACCGGGCCGGACGGCGCCGGGGGTGTCGGCACCGGCTGGTTGCCCTGGAGCCGCTGGATGACGTTGCCCGGCGCCGGTGCGGGCAGCTGCCAGGACTTCGGCGTCGGCACCTTGAACGGCCGCTTGGACTTGCGCTGCGCCTGCCGGACGCGGCTGATGACCGTGAGCAGGACGACCACGATGACGACGATCACGGATTCCATCGCGTGCGACCTCCTGCTCGGCCCGGCCCTCGGAAAATCCTAGGCGAGCGCGGGGTCGCTACAATCTGCCATACCGCACATCAGATTGAAGGGTACTCACGCGTGGCAACGACCAACGATCTCAAGAACGGCATGGTGCTCAACATCGACGGCCAGCTCTGGTCCGTCGTGTGGTTCCAGCACCACAAGCCCGGCAAGGGCGGCGCCGTGGTGCGGACGAAGCTCAAGAACGTGCTGAACGGCAAGGTGGTCGACAAGACCTTCAACGCCGACGTGAAGGTCGACGTCGCCAACGTCGACAAGCGCGACATGACCTACCTGTACAACGACGGCTCGTCGTACGTCTTCATGGACTCCTCGGACTACGAGCAGCTGCACATCGCGCCGGACGTGGTCGGCGAAGCGTCGCACTTCCTGCTGGAGAACCAGGACGCGATCGTGGCCGTGCACGAGGGCACCCCGCTGTACGTCGAGCTCCCGGCCGCCGTCGAGCTGACCGTCGAGTACACCGAGCCGGGCCTGCAGGGCGACCGCTCCACCGGCGGAACCAAGCCCGCCAAGCTGGAGACCGGGTTCGAGATCCAGGTCCCGCTGTTCCTGACCACGGGCGAGAAGGTCAAGGTCGACACCCGGACCGGGGACTACCTCGGCCGCGTGTCCTGAGATGTCCGCCCGCAGCAAGGCCCGCAAACGCGCCCTCGACGTCCTGTACGAGTCGGAGGCGCGCGGGCTGGCCGTCGGCGGCACGCTGCCGCAGCGGCTCGAGGACAACGACCCGCCGGTCAACGAGTTCACCGTCGCCCTGGTCGAGGGCGTCGCGGCGCACATCACCGCGATCGACGAACTGATCGGGAAGCACTCCGTCGGCTGGACGCTGGACCGGATGCCGGCGGTCGACCGCAACATCCTGCGGATCGGCGTCTACGAGATCGTGTACGACGACCAGGTGCCCGACGTCGTCGCGGTCAGCGAGGCCGTGGCGCTGGCCCGGGACCTGTCCACCGACGAGTCACCCGCCTTCGTCAACGGCCTGCTCGGCCGCGTCCTCGAGCTCAAGCCGACGCTCAACCCGTAGACACCCGCTCAGTGCCCCGGCTCGGTGTCCAGGCGCTTGAGCGGGAACCACAGCTGGTAGCGGTCGGCCGGGAAGACGGCCTCGGCGTACTCGATCGGGCGGCCGCCGGTGAGGGCCCGGCGGGTCAACCGCAGCACCGGCCGGCTGGACGGGATGTCGAGCTGGCGGACCTCCTCGTCGTCCGGCAGTCCCGCGATGACGGTCTCGTCCCCGGAGTCGGGCAGCAGCCCGCGACCGTCGAGGTATTGGTAGAGGCTGGACGCCAGGTGCTGCTCGGTGAGGTCGGAGACCTCCGCGGCCGGGAACCAGGCGCGCTCCAGGGCCAGCGGCACCTCGTCGCCGAGGCGCAGCCGTCGTACCCGCATGGCCGGCTTGCCGTCGAGGCAGAGGAAGTCGGCCACCGGCACCGGCGGCTTGTCGTCGACGACGCACTCGATCGGCAGCGTGCGCGGCTCCAGGTGGTGCTCGCGCAGCGCGTCCGCGAACGACCCGAGCCGCACCCGCAGCTGCAGGGGCTGCGGCGCGCGCAGGTTGCCGCGCCCGTGCAGCGTCAGCACCAGGCCCTCCCGGGCGAGCGCCGCGATCGCCTGCCGGACCGTCATCCGGGCCACGCCCCAGCGCTCCGCGAGCACCCGCTCGGCGGGCAGTGGGTCGCCCGGTTTCAGATCGAGCACCATGTGCCGCAGCTCGTCGCGGATCGCCTCGTGCTTGGCGACTCCCGGAGTCCTCATCCGTCTCCTTCGCGGGCATCCCGTAGAACGTGGTCTAGACCACCAGTCTACCCCGGGAGACGGTAAAGGCCCTGCGCGAGGGCACGCAGGGCCTCGGTGTCGCCGCGGCTCAGTGAGCGGCGGTCTCGTCCTCCACCGCACCCGCGGCGTCGGCGTTGAGCACACCCCAGGCGATGAACCGCTCGGCGAGCGTCGTCGGTGACTCGTCGTAGATCACCGCGAGCGTGCGCATGTCGTCCTGACGGATCGACAGCACCTTGCCGTTGTAGTCGCCGCGCTGGGCCTGGATCGTCGCGGCGTACCGCGACAGGGGGGCGGAGTCGTCGTCCTCGAGGTGCGCGAGCGCCTCCAGGTCGAGGACCAACCGCGGCGGTGGCTGCGACGCGGCCGCGGCGCCGGCCGAGCCGGGCAGCAGCTCACGGATCGGAACACCGTAGAAGTCGGCCAGCTCGGCCAGCTTCTGCACGGTCACCGCGCGGTCGCCTCGCTCGTAGGAGCCGACCACGACAGCCTTCCAGCGCCCCTTGGACTTCTCCTCCACACCGTGAAGCGAAAGCCCCTGCTGCTGGCGGATGGCGCGGAGCTTGCCACCCAGTGTCTTCGCGTATTCGCTCGGCACGCTGGTATCCCTCCAGTTTAGTTGGCCCCGGTTTTGCCGGGCCCCCCATGGTTACTCTGCGTAACAGTATGCGGAGAGTGAGGGCCGCGGTCAAGCCGGGGGCCGGTTGGGTTACAGTTACCCCAGTCCGAACCACCTTTAAGCCCCGTCCCGTGAGGCGGGAAAGGAGGAGCGGTTGCGATGAGTCGTGCCGCCAACGAGGCCACGAACACGGCTGTATCCCAACGCACAGTCCTGGACGCGTCCGACATCTCCCGGGCGCTGACCCGCATCTCCCACGAGATCCTCGAGCGCAACTCCGGCGCCGACTCTCTCGTCCTGCTCGGCATCCCCACCCGCGGTGTCGGCCTGGCGCACCGGATCGCCTCCCGGATCGAGGCGGTCGAGGGACGCGCGGTGCCGACGGGGTCACTCGACGTGACCATGTACCGCGACGACATCAGCCTCAAGCCCGCCCGCGCGCTGGAGCACACCGACATCCCGAACACCGGCGTCGACGACAAGGTCGTCGTCCTGGTCGACGACGTGCTGTTCTCCGGCCGCACCATCCGGGCCGCGCTCGACGCGCTCAACGACATCGGCCGGCCGAAGGCGGTCCAGCTCGCGGTGCTGGTCGACCGGGGCCACCGCGAACTGCCGATCCGCGCCGACTACGTCGGCAAGAACCTGCCCACCTCGCTGGTCGAGCGGGTCATCGTCCAGCTCACCGAGTACGACGAGAGCGACGCGGTCGTGATCGCGCAAGGAGCCCTCGCACAGGGGAGCCCAGAAGGGAGCCGGGCATGATCCGCCACCTGCTCAGCGCGGGCGACCTGTCCCGCGACGACGCGCACCTGATCCTCGACACCGCCGAGGAGATGCGCACGCTGGCCGACCGGCCGATCAAGAAGCTGCCCGCGCTGCGCGGCCGCACCGTGGTCAACCTGTTCTTCGAGGACTCCACCCGGACCCGGATCAGCTTCGAGGCCGCCGCCAAGCGGCTGTCGGCGGACGTGATCAACTTCTCCGCCAAGGGCTCCAGCCTGAGCAAGGGCGAGAGCCTGAAGGACACCGCGCTGACCCTGCAGGCGATGGGCGCCGACGGCGTGGTCTGCCGGCACCACGCCTCCGGCGCGCCGCACCTGCTGGCGAACTCCGGCTGGCTGCACGGCCGGGTGATCAACGCCGGCGACGGCACCCACGAGCACCCGACCCAGGCGCTGCTGGACGCGTTCACGATGCGCCGCCACCTGGGCAGCCTCGACGGCCGCCGGATCACCATCGTCGGCGACGTGCTGCACAGCCGGGTGGCGCGTTCGAACGTGCTGCTGCTGTCGACGCTCGGCGCCGAGGTGACCCTGGTCGCACCGCCGACGCTGCTGCCGGTCGGCGTGGGCGGCTGGCCCTGCGAGGCGTCGTACGACCTCGACGCGGTGCTGCCGAAGAGCGACGCGGTGATGATGCTGCGGGTGCAGCGCGAGCGGATGAACGACGCGTTCTTCCCGTCCGCGCGCGAGTACAGCCGCCGCTACGGCCTGGACGCGCGGCGGATGGCGCAGCTGGCCGAGGACGCGATCGTGATGCACCCCGGCCCGATGAACCGCGGCATGGAGATCACCGCCGACGTCGCCGACTCGACCCGCTCGGTGATCGTCGAGCAGGTCACCAATGGCGTGGCCGTCCGCATGGCCGTGCTCTACCTGCTGCTCTCGGGCAGCGACGACTCGACGAACGAAGCGACGACGGAGGACGCCAGCGCATGACGACGTACCTGATCAGCGGGGCCAGGATCCTGGGCGGGGACGCCGCCGACATCCTGGTGGCCGATGGCGAGATCGTTGCGGTGGGCAACGATGTACGGCGTCCCGACGGCGCGGTTCACCTCGACGCGAGCGGGCTGGTCGCGCTGCCGGGCCTGGTGGACCTGCACACGCACCTGCGCGAGCCTGGCCGCGAGGACGCCGAGACGGTGCTGACCGGGACCCGGGCGGCGGCGCTCGGCGGGTTCACCGGTGTGCACGCGATGGCCAACACCGACCCGGTCGCGGACACCGCCGGCGTCGTCGAACAGGTCTGGCGGCTCGGCCGCGAGGCCGGCTACTGCGACGTCTACCCGGTCGGTGCGGTCACCGTCGGGCTGAAGGGCACCCAGCTGGCCGAGCTCGGCGCGATGGCCGACTCCGCGGCCCGGGTTCGGGTGTTCTCCGACGACGGCCTGTGCGTGTGGGACGCCGCGCTGATGCGCCGCGCGCTGGAGTACGTGAAGGCCTTCGGCGGCGTGATCGCGCAGCACGCGCAGGAGCCGCGGCTCACCCAGGGCGCGCAGATGAACGAGGGCGAGCTGTCCGGCGTCCTCGGCCTCACCGGTTGGCCGAGTGTCGCCGAGGAGTCGATCATCGCCCGCGACATCCTGCTCAACGCGCACGTCGACTCCCGGCTGCACATCTGCCACCTGTCCACCAAGGGCTCGGTGGAGATCGTCCGCGCGGCCAAGAGGCGCGGCTACAACGTGACCGCCGAGGTGACTCCGCACCACCTGCTGCTCACCGAGGACCTGGCCACGACGTACAACCCGGTCTTCAAGGTGAACCCGCCGCTGCGGACCAAGGCCGACGTCGAGGCGGTCCGCGAGGGCCTGGCCGACGGCACCATCGACATCGTCGCCACCGACCACGCGCCGCACCCGGTCGAGGACAAGGACTGCGAGTGGAGCGCGGCGGCGTTCGGGATGCTCGGGCTGGAGACCGCGCTGTCGGTCGTGGTCGAGACGATGGTCGAGCCGGGGCTGATGACCTGGGCGGACGTGGCGGACCGGATGTCGTACCGGCCCGCGCGGATCG
>DASXRB010000573.1:0-7765 GCA_036506875.1 Kribbellaceae bacterium
GCAGGTCGAGAACTACGTCGTCTACCCGAGGATCATGCGCCGCGCGGTCGACATCCCCGGCGCGGTCACCGTGATCGCCGCCCTGCTCGGCGGCGCGCTGCTCGGCGGGGTGGGCGCCCTCCTGGCCATCCCGACCGCCGCCGCGATCCTGCTGATCATCCGCGAGGTCTGGGTACGGCGAGCCGACGCGAGCTGAGCTAGCTCAGGAAGTCCGTGAGCACCGCGAGGAAGTCCTCCATCCGCTCGGCGTGCACCCAGTGGCCGGCTTCGGGTATCTCGGCGAAGCGGGCGGCCGGGAACAGCCGGTGGACCGTGTCGTAGCAGTCGGGGCGCACGTAGCCGGACCGGCCGCCGTACACGAACAGCACCGGGCCGGCGTACGACGCCTCCACGTCCGGCCAGCCGGAGATCGCGGGCAGCGCCGCCTCGATGACCGCGAGGTTCGGCCGCCAGCGTGCTCCGGCCTCGTCGAGCACCAGGTTCTGCAGCAGGAACGCCCGGACGGCCGGGCTCGGCTCGACCGCGGCCAGCTGCTCGTCGACCTCGGCCCGGCGTCGTACCCCCTCCAGCCGCGCGGTCCGCATGGCACGCGCGTAGTCCGCGAACGCCGGCGGGTACGCCACCGGGGCGACGTCCACGACCACCAGCCGCTCGACGGCCTCCGGGTACCGCAGCGCGGTCAGCATCGCCGCCTTGCCGCCCATCGAGTGCCCGACCAGCGCGACCGGACCGAGCCCGAGCGCGGTGATCGTGTCGTAGACGTCGCCGGCCATCTCCGGGTAGCTCATCGACGCCGTCCACGGCGAGGCCCCGTGGTTGCGCAGGTCCGCGGCCACGACCCGGTGCTGCCCGGACAGCCGCCGGGCGACGGTCATCCAGTTCCGCGCCGACCCGAACAGGCCGTGCAGGACGACGACCGGTGACCCGGTCTCGCCGTACGACGTCGTGCTGAGCTTCACCCGCGTTCCTCCCGAAGCGTCACGGCCGCCGCCGCCAGCAGCCGGTGTGCCAGTGCCGCCGCTCGTCCAGCGCCGCTCCCCCGGCCAGCGCGGACAGCAGGCTCGGGTCCTCCGGCCAGGCCACCACGTGCGGGGTCACGGGTGGGATCTGCTGGTCGCAGCCCGGGCAGCGGTACGACTTGGCGGTGGCGCTGCCGGTCACCCGTCGTACCAGCCACGCGCCGTCGGCCTTGGTCTCGGCCCGCTGGTGCCCGCCGTTCAGCGGACGGTCCGGGACCGTCCGCACGTGTTTCGACGGCTTGCGGCGTGGCGACATGGCACTGCGAGGTTACCGGGCGTCGCGCAGCTCGCGTCCGACCAGGTGCAGGTGCCGCAGACCCTGGGCGTACGAGTCGACCAGGTCCGTCGACGCGTACGGCATGCCGATCCGCGCGCAGTACGCCCGGACGACGGGCTGCGCGTACCGCAGGTTCGCACGCGGCATGCTCGGGAACAGGTGATGCTCGATCTGGTAGTTCAGCCCGCCCATCAGCCAGTCCGTCACCGGGTGCCCGTCGACGTTGCGCGACGTCAGCACCTGCTTCTCCAGATGGCCCCAGCGATCCTCGGTGTTGCCGGGATCGGGCATCTCCATGCCCTTGTGGTTCGGCGCGAACACGCTGCCCAGGTGCAGCCCGAACAGCATGTGGTGCAGCACGGCGAACGCCAGGGCCAGGCCCGGGGACATCGCCGACAGCAGCAACGCGGCATACAGGAGGTGGTGCGCGGCGATCAGCCAGCCTTCGATCCGGCGCTCCCGCGGCGGGCGGTCACGCAGGTCGCGGACACCGGCGACCTTGAGGTTGAACCCCTCGAGCAGCAGCAGCGGAAAGAACAGCCAGGCCTGGTTGCGGGTCAGCCAGCCGTGCAGCCCGGCGCGGCCGCGGGCCTGGTCGAGCGTCCACACCAGCACCCCGGCGCCGACGTCCGGGTCCTTGTCGGTGTGGTTCGGGTTGGCGTGGTGCCGGTTGTGCTTGTCGTTCCACCAGCCGTAGCTCATGCCGAGCAGCAGGTTGCCGTGGAACAGCCCGACCGCGTCGTGCAGCCGGCGAGAGGAACCGATCTGCTGGTGGCCGGCGTCGTGGCCGAAGAAGCAGGTCCGGGTGCTGAGCACCGCGGCCGGCAGGGCCAGCAGCAGCACCCACGGGCTGTTGCCTACAGCAAGGATCGCGAACCAGACCGCGGAAAGCAGCCCGAGGTTGACACCGATGGCGGCGGCATACCGGCCGGTGCGGCGTTCCAGCAGGCCGCGGTTCTTGATCTCCCGCAGCAGCGGGGCGAACTCGCTCCCGCGGGTGATGGTGGTGCCGGACGTGTCCGGTCTTTCCAGGATGGTCGTCATGGCCCCTAGCGTTGTGGTCGGCAACGGCCGGGGCATGAGTGCTACTACCCAGATCGTGGTGGTGTCAGGGCCTGGTCCGGAGTGGGCTTGACTCCACTGTCCGGACGGCCGCGCCGGACAATGATGGTCGGGCAGGAACCCGACACGGAACGAGAGATTAGCATGTCGATCACGCCAGCAAGCTCCGAGCACGCCACCGCGGACCCGCGGCTGGTGCGTGTCTCGCGCCTCGCCCAGCCCGCGGCAGCCCTCGCCCTCGCCGTGCTGGCGGAGCTCGGCATCGCCCTGTTCGTGCTGCACGTCGTCGCGATCCCGCTGGTCGCGGTGTGGGTCGGCATCCCGATGCTGCTGGCCGTCGTACCGGCCGTGCGCGGGTTCGCCACCCTGCACCGGCGGTTCGCCGGCTGGGTCAGTGGCGTGGAGATCCCCTCGCCGTACCGGACGCCGTCGCGGCCCGGCGTGGTGGCGCGGCTGCGGACCTGGTTCGGCGACCCGGCGACCTGGCGCGACCTGGCCTGGCTGATCGTGAACGCGGTCCTCGGGTTCACGCTGAACCTCACGTCGGCGGTGCTGTTCCTGGGCGGGCTGTTCTACCTGATCTACCCGTTCCTGGTCTGGGTGACGCCGGACGGGGTCTTCGACACCCCGGTCGGGTTCCATGTGAACACGCTCACGTCGGTCTTCGTGGCGTGGCCGGTCGCGGCGGTCTTCGGCTGGCTGTGGCTCCGGTTCGGCCGCGCGCTGCTGCTCGGGAACGCCCTGCTGACCCGGTCCCTGCTGGGCCCGACCGAGAGCGCCCGGCTGGCGCTGCGGGTGCGGGAGCTGGCCGAGACCCGGGCCGAGACGGTCGACACCCAGGCCGCCGAGCTGCGCCGGATCGAGCGCGACCTGCACGACGGCGCGCAGGCCCGGCTGGCCGCACTCAGCATGAACCTCGGCATGGCCGAGGAGCTCGTGGAACGCGATCCGGCCACCGCCCAGCAACTGCTCACCGAGGCCCGCGAGGCGGCGGGCCAGGCGCTCACCGAGCTGCGCGACCTGGTCCGCGGCATCCACCCGCCGGTGCTCGCCGACCGCGGTCTGGAGGGTGCGGTCCGAGCGCTCGCGCTGGCCTGCCCGCTCAGGGTCGACGTGACCACCGACCTGCCCGGCCGGCCGCCCGCGCCGGTGGAGTCGGCGGCGTACTTCGCGGTCGCCGAGGCGCTCGCCAACGTCGTCAAGCACTCCGCCGCGACCACCGCCTGGGTGCAGATCGCCTACGAGCAGAACGGATTGCACATGATCGTCGGCGACGACGGGATCGGCGGCGCGACCGTCGAGACCGGCGGCGGGCTGTACGGCGTGCAGCGCCGGCTGGCCGCCTTCGACGGCACGCTGACCGTGTCCAGCCCCGGCGGCGGCCCGACCACCGTCGTGATGGAGCTGCCGTGCGACCTGACGGCGAGCTGACCGCGGCCTGATCACGACACCGTTGCCCGGACCGGGGGCGCCGCGTAGCATGCTCTCCAATGGACTGATCGCAGACCAATAAGGGAGCGGGCGATGGACGGACGGCTCACGGTCGAGGCACTGCGGGACCTGGTGGCGGCCGGCAGCGTCGACACGGTGCTGGTCGCCATCACCGACATGCAGGGCCGGTTGCAGGGCAAGCGCTGCGGCGCGCGGTACTTCCTCGAGGAGGTGCTGGCGCACGGCACCGAGGGCTGCAACTACCTGCTCGCGGTCGACGTGGACATGAACACCGTCGACGGCTACGAGATGTCGTCGTGGGAGCGCGGCTACGGCGACCTGCTGATGCACCCCGACCTGGACACGCTGCGGCTGCTGCCCTGGCTGGAGGGCACCGCGCTGGTGCTGTGCGACGTCGAGTGGCTGGACGGCTCGCCGGTGCCGGCCTCGCCCCGGCAGGTGCTGCGCCGCCAGCTCGAGCGGCTCGCCGAGCGCGGCCTGAAGGCGTACGTCGGGACCGAGCTGGAGTTCATGGTCTTCAACGACACCTTCGAGCAGGCGGGCGACAGGGCCTACCGCGGGCTGGACCCGGCGAACAAGTACAACGTCGACTACTCGCTGCTCGGCACCTCGCGGATCGAGCCGCTGCTGCGCGACATCCGCAACGGCATGTCCGGCGCGGGGTTGTACGTCGAGTCCGCCAAGGGCGAGTGCAACCTCGGCCAGCACGAGATCGCCTTCCGGTACGACGAGGCGCTGGCCACCTGCGACAACCACTCCATCTACAAGACCGGGGCGAAGGAGATCGCCGCGCAGCACGGCAAGAGCCTGACCTTCATAGCCAAGTACGACGAGCGCGAGGGCAACTCCTGCCACATCCACATCAGCCTGCGCTCGGACTCCGGCGAGCCGGTGCTGGCCGGGGACGGGCCGCACGGGTTCTCGCCGATGATGGAACAGTTCCTGGCCGGGCAGCTCGCCTGCCTGTCGGAGCTCACCTACCTGCTGGCGCCGAACATCAACTCCTACAAGCGGTTCGTGGAGGGCAGCTTCGCGCCGACCGCGATCGCCTGGGGCCTCGACAACCGCACCTGTGCGCTGCGGGTCGTCGGGCACGGCGAGTCGCTGCGGGTGGAGAACCGGGTGCCGGGCGGCGACGTGAACCCGTACCTCGCGGTCGCCGCGCTGGTCGCCTCCGGCCTGTACGGGATCGAGAACGAGCTCGAGCTGGAGCCGCGGTTCGAGGGCAACGCCTACCACTCGGACAAGCGGCACGTGCCGCGCACCCTGCGGGACGCGGCCGCCGAGCTGGCCGACGGCAAGGTGGCGCGGCAGGCGTTCGGCGACGAGGTCGTCGACCACTACCTGAACGCGGCACGGGTGGAGCTGGCGGCGTACGACGCGGCCGTCACCGACTGGGAGCGGGTCCGTGGCTTCGAACGGCTCTGAGCGCAGGCCCCGGATCGGGCTCACGACGTACCTGGAACCGGCTCGCTGGGGCATCTGGGAGCGCGAGGCCGCGATCCTGCCGCGGGCCTACCTGGACGCGGTGGTGGCGGCCGGCGGGGTGCCGCTGCTGCTGCCGCCGCTCGGCACCGACCCGGCGGTGCTGGACGTCCTGGACGGGCTCGTGGTGTGCGGCGGCTGCGACGTCGACCCGGCGTCGTACGGTGCCGAAGCGCACCCCGCGACCGCGGACACCCGGCCGGGGCGCGACGACGCGGAGACCGTGCTGGTGCGGGCCGCGCTCGAGCGGGACCTGCCGCTGCTGGCGATCTGCCGCGGCCTGCAGGTGCTCAACGTCGCGCTCGGCGGCACGCTCACGCAGCACGTGCCGGACACCGTCGGCCACGACGGGCACCGGCCCTCCCCCGCCGTCTTCGGCCGCACCGCGGTCAAGCTCGCACCGGACAGCGCCGCCGGCCGGTTGCTGGGCGACTCCGCGACCGTGTCCTGCTACCACCACCAGGCGCTGGACCGGGTCGCGGCCGGGCTGACCGTCACGGGCACCGCCGAGGACGGCACGGTCGAGGCAGCCGAGGTGGACGGCCGCCGGTTCGCCCTCGGCGTCCAGTGGCACCCGGAGGAGGACCCGTCCGACCTGAGGTTGTTCGAAGCCCTGATGAGGAGCGCACAGCAGTGACGAGCACCTACGACGTGGTGAACCCCGCCACGGAGAAGCCGGTCCGGACCGTCGAGCTGGCCTCGGTGGAGGACACCGACGCGGCCATCGCCCGGGCGGCCGCGGCCTTCGAGTCGTGGCGGAAGGTGGCGCCCGCGGACCGGGCACGGCTGCTGCGCCGGTTCGCCGACGCGGTCGACGCCGACCTGGAGCACCTGGCCCGGCTGGAGGTCGAGAACGCCGGGCACACGATCGGCAACGCCCGCTGGGAGGCCGGCAACGTCCGCGACGTGCTCACCTACTACTCCGCGGCGCCGGAGCGGCTGTTCGGCCGGCAGATACCCGTTGCCGCAGGCATCGACGTGACGTTCGCCGAGCCGCTCGGCGTGGTCGGCGTGATCGTGCCGTGGAACTTCCCGATGCCGATCGCCGGCTGGGGCTTCGCCCCGGCACTGGCGGCCGGCAACACCGTCGTCCTGAAACCGGCCGAGCTGACGCCGCTGACCGCGATCCGGCTCGGCGAGCTGGCGCTGGAGGCCGGGCTGCCCGAGGGTGTGCTGCAGGTGCTGCCCGGCAAGGGCTCGGTCGTCGGGCAGCGGTTCGTCACGCACCCGGCCGTGCGGAAGATCGTGTTCACCGGATCGACCGAGGTCGGCAAGCAGATCATGGCCGGCTGCGCGGACCAGGTGAAGCGGGTGACGCTGGAGCTCGGCGGCAAGAGCGCGAACATCGTGTTCGCCGACTGCGACCTGGACGAGGCCGCCGCCACCGCGCCGTACGGGGTGTTCGACAACGCCGGGCAGGACTGCTGCGCGCGATCCCGGATCCTGGTCGAGCGCTCGGTGCTGGACCGCTTCATGGAACTGCTGGAACCGGCCGTGAAGGGTGTGCGGGTCGGTGACCCCGCGGACGAGAGCACCGAGATGGGACCGCTGATCTCAGCGGACCAGCGCGACCGGGTGGCGTCGTACGTCCCCGACGGCGCGCCCGTCGCCTTCCGCGGCGAGGTCCCCGGCGGGCCGGGCTACTGGTTCCCTGCGACGGTGCTGGCGCCGGTCGCGGCCGACGACCGCGCGGTCCGGGAGGAGATCTTCGGGCCGGTGGTCGCGGTGATCCCGTTCGAGGACGAGGCCGACGCGATCCGGATCGCGAACGACTCCGAGTACGGGCTGTCCGGGTCGATCTGGACCCGCGACGTCGGCCGCGCCTTCCGCGTCGGGCGCGCCGTCGAGGCCGGGAACCTGTCGGTGAACTCGCACTCGTCGGTGCGGTACTCCACGCCGTTCGGCGGCTTCAAGCAGTCCGGGCTCGGCCGCGAGCTCGGCCCGGACGCGCTGGCCGCGTTCACCGAGACCAAGAACATCTTCATCGCAACGGAGGAATCGTGACGGACGTGAAAGCGCATCGCCTGGAGGGACGGGTCGCGGTCGTCACCGGCGGCGCCAGCGGGATCGGGCTGGCGAGCGTACGACGCCTCGCCGCGGAGGGCGCGAAGGTGGTCATCGGCGATCTGGACCCGACTGCCGGCAAAGCGGCCGCGGACGAGGCCGGCGGCATGTTCGTCCAGACCGACGTGACCAGTGAGGCGGACGTCGAGAACCTGTTCCGCCAGGCGAAGGAGACGTTCGGAAGCGTCGACATCGCGTTCAACAACGCGGGGATCTCACCGGCCGACGACGGCTCCATCCTGGAGACCGGGATCGACGCCTGGCGCCGGGTGCAGGAGGTCAACCTGACCTCGGTCTACTACTGCTGCAAGCACGCGATCCCCTACATGCGCGCGCAGGGCAGGGGCTCGATCATCAACACCGCCTCGTTCGTGGCGGTGATGGGCGCGGCGACCTCGCAGATCTC
>DASXRB010000574.1:0-1534 GCA_036506875.1 Kribbellaceae bacterium
GAGCCCTCCGGGTCGGTGGAGCCGGTGCCGTCGAAGCTCACGGTCAGCGGGGCGTTGCCGCTGGTCGGGTTGGCGGTGATCCTCGCCGTCGGCGGCTGGTTGGCGGCGCTGTAGGTGATCCGGTGGACGGTGCCGTCGTCCATGTCGACGTAGAACAGGTCGCCGCCGGGGCCGATCTTCAGGTCGACAGGATGCCCGGCGGCGCCGCCCGTCGCGTCGACGCCGACGAACGACTGCAGCCTGGATGGGTCGGGCAGCCCGTTCGTGCCCGGGAGCATCGCCCAGATCTCATTGCGGGTGTGGTCGGCGAAGAAGAGCGCGCCGTTGTACTGCGCCGGATACGACCCGCCCTGGTAGAACGCCACTCCGGTAATGGACGAGCCGCCCGTGTGGCAGCCGGGGTAGTTCACCACGCACGCGCTGTGGTTGTACGTGTAATACGGCGCCATGACCGAACCAGGCGCCGAGTACAGGGACGAGCACAAATTGAGGCCGGCCCCCTGGTAACCGCCTTGCGGCGACGCTCCCTCGTAACACGGCCAGCCGAAGTTCGACGCGGTCGCACTCGTCGGCGACACGACGCGGTTGATCTCTTCCCAGCTGTTCCAGCCGACGTCGCCGATCCACAGTTCGTCGGTGCCCGGGCGCTGGGTGATGCGGAACGGGTTGCGCAGCCCGTAGGCCACGATGCGCCGCGCGTTGGCATCCGATGAGGAGTAGAACGGGTTGCCGGGCACGCCCGCGCCGGTGGCGGGATCGATCCGCAGAACCGCGCCGTCGAGGGTCGCCGGACCGTCGGTACGACGGACGCTCTGGCTGCGCAGCGCGCCGCCCTCCGCGCCGGGCGGGCTCAGCGCGGTGCCGGCCGCGCCGGGCGGATCGCCACAGGGGTTTGCCTGGTCGGCGGCGTAAGTCGCGCCGTACTGCCCATAGTCGACGTTGTTGAAGCTGGCGCCATCGCCGCCACTGACGTACAGGTACCCGTCGCGGCCGAACAACAGCGTGCCGATCGAGTGGCTCGGGAACTGCTGGCACCAGTTGTTGATGAGCACCTGCTCGCTGCCGGTCATGACGTTCCCGCTGATCTGCAGCCGCGACACGCGCGCCGACACGAGGCAGCCGTCGGTGGTCGGGCCCGGCGGTGTCGGGCAGGCGTCGTTCCAGGTCGGCGCCGTGCCGCCGATCGGGGCGTCATACGCGTACAGCACGTAGACGTAAGGGTCTGTGGGGAAGTTGGGGGGCAGCGCCAGGCCGAGCAGGCCGCGGTCCCAGTAATCGTCGACCTCGCTGGACAAGTCGGCGAAGGTGACCGGATTCGTGTCGGTCAGGCTCTGAAAGACCTTGATCACGCCGTTCTTCTGGCCGACGAAGATCCGCCCGTCGGGTGCGAATTGCAGCACCGTCGGGTTGGTCAGCCCGCTCAGCACGACCGAGTCGCGGAACCCCGTGGGCAACGTGGAGGCCTCCGCCGGGCTCGGCCCGGCCTGTGTGACGAGCGCGGCGCCCAGCACCACCGCCGCTGTGCTGATCAGCC
>DASXRB010000575.1:0-1770 GCA_036506875.1 Kribbellaceae bacterium
CAGTGCGAGGATCGTGGCACCGATGAACGTCGACAGGTCGGCGAGGTTCGACACCGCCGAGACCTGGCCGATCAGGAGGAAGAGCAGGTAGGTCCCGCCGAGGTACGCGACCGCGATCGACAACGGGGCATAGAGCCGGCCCTGGGTGATCACGACCGGCGTGCCGGGCGGTGCTGTGTCTTCGACAGCCGCTACCACAGCTGCTCCCGGGTTCGCCGCGCTCGCCGGCCGAAGGTCCGGCACTCCCCGGTGACCGTCGGATACGTTCGTGTCATGCGGTCAAGACCCCGGCGGTGGACATCGTGACGGTTGCCTCCGGCTACGACTGCATGCTCGTGGGCGCGTTCAGCTTCCCGCACGGGGATGCCGCCGCGAACCGGCTGCTCTCGCTCGCGAAGACACTTCGCGCCGCCGGCCGTCGTCCGCTCGTCGTGAACGACGGGCCGTCGCCGGACGAAGCGACGACACCCGGCCGGCTGACCAGCTGTGGCGGCGTCGACTACATCTGCCTTCCGCAGGCTGATGGCGGGCGGCTCGTCCGTGCCACGAGGAGATCGACCCGCCCGCTGCGGATCGCGGCAGCGGCCCGCGGCGCCGGTGTACGACGGGGCCGGCTTCGCTGGGTGTGCGTTCCGTCCGGCCTGTACACGATCGCCATGCACACGGCGCTGCGACGGCTGCTCGGCGGCCGGATGCTCGTCGACGTCGTCGAGCGGCACGACGTGAGCCAGTTCGCCAGAGGCTGGCGCGATCCGTACCTGCTGCGCCATCGCTACACCTCCTGGCTCGCCGCCAGGCTGCCGGACAAGGTGCTGGTGATCTCCGACGAGCTTCAGGACCGGTTCGGTCGGGGAGTCGACACGCTGGTGCTTCCGCCGGCCGTCGACGTGGACGAGTACGTTCCGCACCGGCCGCGTGAGTCGCGCGGACCGATGCGGCTGCTCTACGCCGGCTCTCCCGGCCGGAAGGACCTGCTCGCGGAGATCCTGCGCGGGCTCGATCGGCTGCCGGCGGGAGAGCAGCGCGGAGCCGCCCTCACCGTCGCGGGTGTCACGCCCGCTCAGCTCGCCGCCGACGCCGGCGCCGAGCTGCTGTCGCGGCTCGGTGACTCCGTCCGGGTTGTCGGGGTCGTGTCGCGGGCGGAGGTTCACCGCCACCTCGCGCAGGCCGACTTCGCGCTGCTCGTCCGGCCCACCGCCGGGTACGCGAAGGCGGGGTTCCCCTCCAAGGTGCCCGAGAGCCTCGCGGCCGGGTGCCCGCTCATCCTCAACTACAGCAGCGATCTGCGCCGCTACCTCGACGACGGGAAACAGGTCCTGGTCTGTCGAGGTTCCACGGCCGACGACATCGCGGAGGCGCTTCACCGGGCGCTCGCGCTGTCGGACGTGGAATGGAACGCCATGAGCTCCGCGGCCCGGGAGACCGCCCGGAACCGCTTCGACTACCGGGTCTGGGCAGGTCCGCTCGCCGAGTTCCTCGGCGATGCCTGAACCTCGTCGGTGCATGCTCATGCGATCCCGTAGTGAGCCTTGATCGCTTCGGCCTTCGCGCCGGCCGGGAGATGTCCGCATCCCAGCGACTTGGCGCGCATCCTGGCCAGGTACTCGTCCACCGTCATCAGAGGCCGTGCGGACGTCCTTGCGGAGGATCAGCGTCCCACCGTCGTGCGTGATGAACTGCACGCCGGCCATCACGTACACGTTGTCGCCCAGCGAGATCATCCACGGCTCGGACTCGAACATCCCCCGGTCGATCCAGTAGAACGTGACC
>DASXRB010000576.1:0-15041 GCA_036506875.1 Kribbellaceae bacterium
CCTGCAGCTTGGCGAAGATGTTCGAGATGTGGTTGCGGACTGTCTTGGGGCTCAGGTACAGCCGCGCCGCGATGTCGGCGTTGCGGCGCCCGGCGGCGATGAGCTGCAGCACCTCCCGCTCCCGGGCGGTCAGCTCCGGGAACGCCGGTGGCTGCGGTCGCGTATGCGCCTGCGCGAAGAATGTCAGCATCCACTCGGCGATGCCCGGTCCGAACACCGCCTCGCCCCGCGCGACCGAGCGCACCGCTCGCAGGATGTCCTCGGGTCGCGCTCCCTTGAGCAGATAGCCGCGGGCGCCGGCGCGCACAGCGGCGAACACCGAGTCGTCGTCGTCGAGCATGGACAGCACCAGCACGGCCACGTGCGGGCTGGCGGTGACAATACGGCGGGTCGCCTCGACACCGCTCAGCTCGGGCAGGTGCAGGTCCATGAGCACCAGGTCGGGCTGCAGCCGTTCGGCTGTGACAACCGCGTCGCGGCCATCCTCGCAATCCGCGATGACCTCCAGGTCTTCCGCTGTGGACAGGGTGCCACGCAGCCCGTCCCGGAAGATCGGGTGATCGTCCACGATGAGCACTCGGCAAGGTTCGTCGGTCACGGCGCACCTCCCGTCGGCAGCGGCAGCACCGCCCGGACCAGGGTGCCGCAGTCAGCTCCGGGCCCGACCTCGCACAGGCCGCCAAGTTCGGCGGCACGCTCCCGCATCGACTGCAGCCCGACCCCTGCCTGCGGAGTTGCCGATGGCCCCACGCCGGCGTCACGCACCTCCAGCCGCAACGTGGGAGCCGGCCCGTCGTGCACGCTGACGCGTACCGTGGCGTGGTCGGATCGGCTGTGCCGGGCGGCGTTGACCAGCGCCTCGACGACGATCCGGTAGGCCGCCACCTCGACCGCCGCCGGCAGCGGAGCCAGCTCCGCCGGTGCGTCGAGGCTGACGCGCAGCGGCGACGCGGCCACCTGCTGCCGCAGTGCGTCAAGCAGGCCCAACTCGTCCAGGGCCGGTGGCCGCAGGTCGTCCACGATCCGGCGGACGTCGACGACCGCCGCCCCGATGCCGTCCTCCAGCTGGGCCACGCAGCGGGCCACCTCCGTCAACCCCGCGGGCAGTGCCCGCCGGGCGTTACCCGCGTGCAGCGCCAGCCCGGCCAGCGCGGAGCCGAGCCCGTCGTGCAGATCCCGGCGGAGTCGGCGGCGCTCCTCCTCCCTGGCCAGCACCAGCCGCTCCCGCGAGCGCTGGAGATCGTCGGTCAGTCGCACCGCGTGGGCCGCGACCGCCACCTGCCGGGCGACGTCGTCGAGCACCCGCAGGTCAGCCGGGGTGAGCTGCTCGGTGGCCGAGCGTTTGCCCAGGACGAGCGTCCCCACCCGCTCGCCCTGGTGGACCAGCGCGACCCGGTGCGACTCGCCACGCGGCGTGCCGTACGCCGCCACCGGGCGGGCGCCGTCGTTGCTGTGGCCACCGTCGCTGGCGCGGGCGACCTCGACCGCCACGTATGGGAGCCGCAGCACCTGCCCGATCGTCTCCGCGACCGCCGGCAGCAGCTCGGTCGGAGACAGCGTGTCGGCCACGCGTCGGGCCAGCCGCGACATCGCTACGCCCGGGTTGTCCCGGTCGCCATACATGAGCCGGTTGACACCACGCTGCAGCCATTCGCGCACCGGGTAGGCGATGACCGCCACCGCGGCCACCACGAGCACCGACCACTGCCATCTCAGCGAGATCGGCGTGGCGTACGAGGCGGCAAGCACCACCAGCCCGTACACCCCAAGCACCGCGCACGTCAGTCCACCGTAGACGAGCGTCCGGTTGATGATCACGTCGATGTCGTACAGCCGGTACCTGACGATGGCGATGCCAACGGCGACGGGGAGGAGAGTCAGCGGCCCAAGCGTGAGCACGGCAGCGAGCAGGTTCCACTCGAGGGACAGCAAACCTAGCGTCCAGCCGACCAGCGCCACGCCCGCCGCGTACAGCAGCCAGCGCAGTTGCTCCCGCTCGTCGCCGACCGCCCGACGTCGGCGGACCAGCACCGCCGCGAACGCGGTACCCAGTGCGACCGGGGTGAGTACGACGGGGACGGCTAACACGGCCCCCCAGGACACGCTCACCGGACTGGCGACGTCGGGAAAGTCTTCGAGCGATCCCGGCAGGCAGGCGAGACCTGTCGTGGTCACGGCGATCCATATCGCCCCGCCGAGGGCCACGGCCCGCCAGCGGCGGCTCGGTACCTGCCCGTGCGGGAACAGCAGCGGGATGAAAAACAGCGGCACCAGGATGCTCGGAAACCAATTCCAGCTGGCCACCCAGGCCGCGTACTCGGCCAAGGGCAGCCGGCCAGGGCGAAGGTAGAGGCCGTACACGGCGTACCCGCGGGCGATCGCGTCGACGATGACGGCGCCGCCGGTGGCGCACATCATCCAGCCGATGACATGCCGCGGATGGCGGGCCAGGATCATTGCCCCCACCACGGGGAACGCGGTCGCCACCACGACGCCGCCGCCGTACGCGGCGAGATTACCGGTCACGTGGTCGGGCAACTCGCCGGGATAGCGCAGCACCAGCGCGAGCAGCCCCAGCTGCGACGTGAGGGTGGCCGCGGCGATCCCCCAGGCCAGCCACCCGCGGCGTCGCGCCATCATCCCAGCCTCGCCTCGTCGGCGGAAGTTACGCAGCCGGTGTCGTGTCGGTCTTCATCATCGTGCTCACGGCCACCAGCCAGACCAGGAAGACCAGCCAAGGGATCATGAACAGCATCCATGCGTACGGCAGCAAGGGTACGAGCACGAACCCGACCCAAGCCAGCCAGCCGGGAACCTGCCGGGCGCGACGGGCGCCCAGCGCGATCGCCCACACCAAGACCGCCGCTCCGACCCCTTCGACAACCAACAGCCCTCCGGCGGCCAGCAGCAGCGCTACGCCGGTCCGCGGGTCGGCCGGGTACCGGCCCTCGGCGCCGGCGGCGACCTCCCCACCCATGTGGCTGACCACGGCCGAGACGGCCATGGCGACCGCCATGAGACCGCCGCCCAGAGCGGCCGCGGCGCCGACGATCGACGCACCACCGGCCGCGCGGTCAAGGCCTGTTCGAATCCGGGCCAGTGTCCAGACGAGGAAGACCGCGGCGAGCGGCGTGAGAAGGTACGCCGACCAGGCGGACGCGGTCGTGCTTCCGGGCTCGGCGAAGTGGGCGGCGACCTCGTCCAGATCGGCCGAGTAGACGTCAAACTGGCTACCGACCCACACCATCGGGACTATCGAGCACACGGCGTACCCGATGGCCGCGTAGCGGGAGATGTCGAACCCCCGTCGGATCGGCGGCGCGGCCGATGTTGCTTGCACGGTGTCCATGACTGTCTCCTCGGATGCCGGTGGTCGACGGACACCTGTACCTTCGCCCACCCCCTGTCCCGTATTCATGGGAGCACCGGTCCCATCTCTGCCCGGGCCCCACTCCCACCCGGGGCAGCCAAGGATGAACAGGCGAGACTCGCTCGCCAACGGCCGCGCAGTCCCATATCGGGCCGCGACCGCTCTTCAGACCGCGTTTCGCGACGGCATCTGGCGTGTTGTTTACCGGTCGTCGGCGCCGGCCGCTGCTTGCGCGATGAGCGTGGCCACCGCCTCCGGTTGGGACAGGTAAACGGAGTGGCTGGCGGCGACCTCGGACAGGGTGGCCCCGGCTCTCTCGGCCATGGCGTGCTGCGCCGGCGGTGGGATCATCCGGTCGTTGGTGGCGACCAGGTACCAGCTGGGCTTGCTCCGCCAAGCGGGCTCGGTCACCGCGCCGTCCAGCGCGCCGACGCCCCACGGAACCTGGGAGTCGGCCATGAACGCGGCCTGTCGAGCCGGCAGGTCCGCGGCGAAGGAGGCCGGGAACTTCTCGCGGTCGAGGAAGAGGAACCCATTCTGCGGTGGCAGGATGGGCGGTGCCGGCGCGCCGGGCGGTGGATCGGCGATGAGTGTGCTGACCGATTCCCCCTTATCCGGCGCGAACGCCGCGATGTACACCAGCGCCGCCACGTTCGGGTGGGTGCCGGCCTCGGTGATGACCACACCGCCGTAGGAGTGGCCGACCAGCACGACCGGTCCGTCCTGTGCGTCGATGATCTGCTGGGTGGCTTCGACGTCGCCGGCCAGCGACAGGGTCGGGTTCTGCACGATGCTGACTCGGAAGCCGTCCCGGCTGAGCGAGTCATAGACGGCCTGCCAACCGGAGCCGTCGACGAATCCTCCGTGTACGAGAACGACATTCCGCAGTGCGTAGGTGCCCATGATGATTCTTCTCTCTCTCGTGGGATGGGCGTACGTCAGGACGGTAGGCCGGCCCGGACGAGAGCCGCGTACGTCATGTGACTGGGTTGGTGACGCGGGTTTGCCGGCAGCACAGCTCGCGAGGGGGTTGGCCGGCGGTGCGCTGGCGGGCGCTGTTGCAGGTCCGTCGGCGCTGCGAGAATGGTGCTCTGATGCCCATCGCTGTGAGCAACTGTGGGCCGCTGCTCGGTCGGGACGCCGAGATCGAGATGCTGGCGTCGCTGCTTGATGGCGTCCAGGGTGGCGGCGGCGCGCTGGTGCTGCGCGGCGAGCCGGGAATCGGCAAGTCCCGGCTGCTTGCCGTGGCGGCTGCGTTTGCCCGCGAACGCGGCTTCACGGTGCTGAGCACGACCGGAGTGCAGTCCGAGGCGCATCTGGCGTTCGCGGGCCTGCATCAGCTGCTTCGCCCGCTGCGTTTCCGCGCGGCGGACCTACCTGCGGCCCAGCGCGCTGTGCTGGACGCGGCGTTCGGGCTGGGCCAGGAACCGGCGCCGGAGCGATTCCGGATCGCGATGGCTGTACTCGACCTGCTCTGTGATGTCGCGACCGACGCACCGCTGCTGGTACTGGCCGAAGACGCGCAATGGCTCGACCGCCCGACGACGGAGGTGCTCGCGTTCGTCGCCCGCCGCCTGGAGTCCGATCCGATTGCGCTGCTGGCCGCCGCGCGTGAGGGTTACCCGTCGCTGCTGGTCGATGCCGGACTGCCGCAGCATAGTCTCGGCGGCCTCGCGCCCGCCGAGGCGACGGCATTGCTGGACGCGTCGGCACAGCAGCTCACTCCAGCGATCCGTGACCGGCTGCTGAGGGTGGCGGCCGGCAATCCGCTCGCGCTGATCGAGCTGCCGATCACCACGGCACGGCCGGAGCCGATCGCGCCCGACTCGCTGCCGCTCACGGAGCGGCTCGAGCAGGCCTTCGCTGCCCGGGTGTCCGATCTACCGGCGGAGACGCGGCTGCTTCTGCTGGTCGCAGCGCACAGCGACGACGAGCGCCTCGGCGAGATCCTCCAGGCCGCGAGCGCGATCGCGGGGAGCACGTTGGGGCTTGATCGGCTCGAACCGGCGGCCGAGGCCGCCATCATCGACCTTGACATGCACAGCGTGCGCTTCCGGCACCCGCTGATGCGCTCGGCGGTACGCCAGAGCGCGAGCTTGCTGCTGCGGCGCCGGGTGCACGAGGCGCTCGCCGAGGTACTGCGCGCCGAGCCGGACCGGCGGGTGTGGCATCGCGCGGCGTTGATCAGCGGCGCGCATGAAGAGATCGCCCATGAGTTGGAGGCGGCAGCGGGACGCGCGAGGCGGCGCGGCGCGGTCGGTGTCGCGGTCACGGCGTTGCAGCGGGCAGCGACGCTGAGCCCGCCCAGGCAGCGCGCCCGGCGCCTGCTCGCCGCAGCAGAGCTCACCTTCGAGCTCGGCCAACGCGACCTCGTCATGCCGATGTTGCGCGAGGTGGCGAACCTCGATCCCGAACCGATCGAGCGAGCTCGCGCCACCTGGATCGAGGAAGTCACCCACACGCGGCCACTTGGCGACGCCGCGCGGGCCGCTTCACTGATCGCCACCGCCGAGCGCGCGGGCCAGGCCGGTGATCGCGAGCTACAACTCGACCTGGCCTGGCTCGTCGCGTCGCGCGCCTGGCTGGTGGACCCGGCATCCTCGACACGCAGGGCCCTCATCGAGGCGGCGAATCGTCTGGGTGACCCGACATCGGCAGACCTCCGCGTCGTCGCGATCCAGGCCTATGCCGACCCGTTCGGGAACGCGCCAGCAGTGCTCGAGCGCATCCGTGCGGCCGCGGCGGAACTGCACCACGATACGGACGCCGCCCGTTTTCTGGGGCCGGCGGCCGTCGCCGTGGGAGCCTTCGATATCGCTGCGACGTTCCTCGGCGAGGCGGTCGAGGGTCTCCGGACGCAAGGACGGCTCGGGCATCTGCCGCGCATGTTGACACTGCAGGCAAGTATGGCGGCGCAGCTCGCCGACTGGGGCGTAGCGATTCCCGCAGCAGAAGAGGCCAGGCGCCTCGCGACAGAGCTCGGCGAGCCGCAATGGGTCGCAGCAGCCGACACCGCCGACTCGATCATCGCCGGGATCCGCGGCGACCGGGACGCGGCCGAGCGAGCCGCGGCGCGGGCCGAGCGCATCGCCGTGCCGACCGGGGCGAACATCACGGTCGCCTTCGCGCAATTCGGTCGGATCCTCGCCGCACTCGCAGCGGGCAGGCACTCCGACGCCTACCAGACCGCCGAACGCCTCTTCGATCCGGCCAGTCCCGCACACCACCCGGTCATCGCGTGCTGGCTCATCGGCGATCTCGCAGAAGCCGCGCTGCACACCGGTCGGATCAACGAAGCACGAGCGCGCGTGCAGCAGGTCGAAGCGGCATCTGGCGACATCTCAGGAACCTGCATCGCAGTGGGGCTGCGGCACGCCCGCGCGCTACTCGCGCAGGACCGGCAGGAGGCCGCTGGTCGCTTCGAGGAGGCACTCGGCGCCGACCTCACTCACTGGCCACTTCAGCGTGCCCGGCTGTTGCTTGCGCACGGCCAATGCCTACGGCGCCAGCGCCGAATCGCCGAATCGCGCACGCCGCTGCGGGACGCCCGCGACGCCTTCGACGCCATGGGCTGCGCAGCCTGGGGCGACCAGGCCCGCCGAGAGCTTCGAGCATCCGGGGAATCCAGCGGCCGACGCGACGTCGCCACCCGCGACCAACTGACCGCCCAAGAGCTTCAGATCGCCCAGCTCGCCGCCCAAGGGCTCTCGAACCGAGACGTCGGACAGCGGCTGTATCTGTCTCACCGAACGATCGGCACCCACCTGTACCGCATCTTTCCGAAGCTCGGGATCACCAGCCGCGGCGAGCTTCGCTCGGCTCTCTCGACGCACACAGCTTGGCAGGAACGCTGAGAGGCCAAGATCGGCGCCCAGGCCCGGTGGTCCGCGCCTTTCGCCCCGGCTCGAGAAACTGCCCTCACCCTCATGCCGCGACCAGGTCGCTGCCGTGGTCGGTTATCGTCGCCCGGTGACCGCGAAGACGAAGCCACTCCCGCCCGGCCTGCAGGTGTGGATCGACGCGCGTCGGCGGTACGGGCTCTCGCATGCGCATGTGCAGATGGCACGGGAGCTTGGGTTGAATCCGCGGAAGTTCGGCAAGCTTGCTAACCATCGGCAGGAGCCGTGGAAGACGCCGCTGCCACAGTTCATCGAGCACCTCTATGCCACCCGGTTCGGCCGGCCACAGCCCGAGGTCGTCGTACCGATCCATGAGCTAGCGCGACAGATGGCAGCGAACAAGGCCACGCGCAAGGCCGCGAAGGCGGCTGCCAGAGCGGCACAGGCCTCGCCGACGTCGGCGGACGCCGGCACCGAGTAAGCAGAGCGCTGCTACGTGTGCGCCGGTCACGAGCACCCCCACGCCCCTGGCCCGGGACTGTGTCGAATCAGTCGGAGAACGAGCCACAATCGCAGGTCAGAGCGTTGATCTTGTGTCCGAGCGGGACTTGCCAACCAACTTCGTTCTTGGTCGGCTCCTCGGTCACGATCTCGAGCAGTCGATGGAGCACCCGTCCGATGGCCGGGCCCTGCCTCAGGCCGAGCTCGCTCATCAAATCGCCGCCTCGAATGGCGAGGTCGCGAACGCTGAGCGCAGCGCCCTCGGCGAGCGCCTCGTTGACGCGGCGCTCGAGCTCGTCGATGGACTGGAGATCGCCCTCGGCCGGGCGTCCCTTGCCGAGGGCGTCGGCGCGGCCGAGATCGTAAAGGAGCGGCGCGAGGGCCGTTCCTACGCGCCGGGCCACCGGCGAACCGCGGCGTCGGACCATTCGGACGAATAGCAGAGCAAATGGTGACGAACGAGCGCGACCACGGTCTCGCGCTCCTCATTCGAGAATCGCAACCTCGTCATGATCGGCTTGGCCATCTGCGCGCCGTTGGCCATTGCTCTGACAAGCCAGGCGCACTGGCTGGACACGACCCGAGATCCACAGTTGCGGCGGCGTCGCTCGTGGCCTCGGAAGGTGATCGATCTTTCGACGGTCGGTTCGGCGGTAAGGTCATGGAATGCTCGGCCGGGCATGGGGGATTGGACGATCCCTGGTCATGTACCACGGCGTGCCGGGTAGGCACCGACGCATGTTGCGGTTCTACGGCCAGTTCCTCGGGCCTGGGGACGTCGGCTTCGACATCGGTGCCCACGTGGGAAGCCGGGTGCGCGCGTGGCGGCAGCTGGGCGCGCGGGTGATCGCGGTCGAGCCGCAGCCCGACTTCGTGCGCATCCTGCGTGTCTTCTTCGGCCGCGACCCGGGCGTGACCATCGTTCCGCTGGCCGTCGGGGCCAAGGCCGGGCCGGCGCGTCTGGTCATCTCCACGGAGACGCCGACGGTCTCGTCGATGTCGCCCGACTGGATCGAGTCGGTGGCGGCGGACCGTCGGTTCGCCCGCGTGCGGTGGAACCGTTCCGTCGAGGTGGAGGTGGCGACCCTCGACGACCTCATCGCGGTCCATGGTCCGCCGGCCTTCTGCAAGATCGATGTCGAGGGCTTCGAGGTCGACGTCCTCGCCGGGCTCACCCGACCACTGCGGGCGCTTTCATTCGAGTACCTGCCGCCGGCGCACGACGCCGCACTCGCTGCGCTGGGCCTCGTGGAACGGCTCGGCGCGGCGGTCGGCGGCTATGTCTACAACTACTCGCCCATCGAGACCATGCGTCTAGCCAGCGACCGCTGGCTAGACGCGGCCGACCTGGTGCGGCTACTCGACCGTGTCCGTCCACTCGGCCGCTCCGGCGACGTCTACGCCCGCCTGGCCAAACCAGGAGACCCCGCTGCTCACGATGAGTAAGATCGACCGGCGTAGCACACGTCCCAAGCGGTGAGGATGTCGTCCGGCGTGAGGTGCACGGACCGGTTGCGCAGTGCGATCCCATCCGCCACCCGCGCGACCCCGAGATCACCGACCGCCTCCTTCCCGGTGCCGATGATCTTCGCTGCGGTGCCGACAACGACGCGATCGACCAATCCGGCGCTCAGGAATGAGGTGATCACACGGGCGCCACCCTCGACCAGCAGGCTCCTGACACCGCTCTCGCGCAGCTGCCGCAGCCCGGCCACGAGGTTGACGCCACCCGGCCCGGGCGGCAGCACCCAGATCCCCGCGCCGGCCTGCAGCATTCGCTTCCGATCGCCCTCGGTGGCGCGGTCGGTCGTGAGCACGACGGTCGCCGGGTCTCCGTCGAGCAGCTGGGCGCTCGACGGGGTCCGCAAGGTGGAGTCAAGGACGAACCGCAGCGGTGATGTGCCGGGGGCGAGACGGACGGTCAGCAGGGGGTCGTCGTGGAGCACCGTTCCCACGCCGACCAGCACGCCATCGCAGGCCGCGCGCAGCGCGTGCGAAATGGCGCGCTCCTGCTCACCACTGATCCATTTCGAGTCGCCGTTCGCGGTTGCGATCCGCCCGTCGAGGGTCTGGGCATACTTCAGGACGACATACGGACGATCGCCTGGCGGATCGACGTGGCCACGCAGGCGGACGGCGTCCGGCGGTGGTGACGGCGCCGGTTCGAGGTCCTCCCTTGCCGTGTCTGGGTGACCCAGCCGCCGCTGCGTGGAGTGGATGTCGTCGGCGTTGCCGCCGTGTGCCGCCGTCCGCAGCGGCTCGATCGCCGCCACCGTGATCCCCGCCTCGCGGAGGCCTCGCGCCTTGTCCGGGTTGTTCGTCAGCAGCCGCACCGAGCCGACGCCGAGCGCGCGCAACACCGCGGCGGCGTCGTCGTAGCGGCGGCCAGGTGCTGTATTCAGCGCCGGGAGCCCGTGCGGCAGGTTGGTGTCCGCGGCGTTGTCCTGCTCGAGGGACGCGCGCAGCTTGTTGACCAGCCCGACGCCGTGCCCATCGGGGCCGGTCGCGTAGAGCAGCAGGCCGCGCCCCTCGGCGGCGATCCGGCGCAGCGCGAGGCGGAGCCGGACGCCGCACTCGCAGCGCAATGAACCGAGCACATCACCGGTCAGGCACTCCGAGTGCAACCGGGTCAGCGCCGGGTCCCCGCCCACCAGCTCGCCCTTGGCCAGCGCCAGGGACACCAGCCCGGTGGGTACCTCGAAGGCCGTCACCCGGAACTCACCGAAGTGCGTCGGCAGCACCCCGCGGACCAGTTCGCGCACGCCGTTCACCCAGGCTCCTCTCCGAGACCTCAGGTGGGCTCACTTCCGAGTAAACCGAGGGCGTGCGACCGCGGGCAAGGCAGAGGCGGTCGACGCCGTCGTCAGCGCGCCGCCACGTCCGTGGTCCGCGGCTCGCCCGGCCGGCGAACGCACCTGCCAACCGGGACGCCGCAGTAGCAGCACACCGAGGCCGGGAAGGCAGGCGATCAGGCTGAGCACGCCATACACGACAGCGGCGGTGAGCCCTTGCGTCGCGCCGAACCCCACCGCCCCGAACGCGACCGCGGTGACGGCCTCCCTGGGTCCCCAGCCACCGATGTTCAGCGGCAGGCCCATCACCAGCAGCGCCAGCACCAGCAGCGGGAGCAGCTCGCCGAGCGCGGCGTGCGATCCCGCGGCCCGCGCGGCAACGACGAAGAGCGCCAGATACCCGGCCAGCGCGGCGACTGACAGCAGGACCACCCAAGGCCACGTGCCTCGGGAGAGCAGGCCGGCGCGAGCGTCCGCGAGGCCCGTCCGCCACGCGTTGCGGAGTCTGGCCGCACGCGTCCCGCGCACCGTCCAGACCGCGAGCGCGATGACCAGCGCGATGACCAGTGCGATGACCAGTGCGATGACCAGTGCGATGACCATTGTGAGGGCAGCGAGAACTCCGACGGTAACCCCGCGGCCGGGGATCAGGTCGCCGACCGCGGCCGAGAGCAGGGAAGGCTCGGCGAGCAGCACGCCCACACCGAGGACACCGAGGACCACCTGACCGGCAGCCCGTTCGAGCACCACCGCGCGGACGCCCCGCCCGACGTCGCCTGCCTGATGGCCGTGGCTCACCGCTCGGTGCAGGTCGCCGAGCACACCCGCCGGCAGCACCGAGTTGAGGAACAGCGCCCGGTAGCAGTCCGCCACCGCGCTCGGCAACGACAACGGCAGGCCGAGGCCGCGCGCAACGAGGCACCATCGCCACGCGCTGAACAGCGTGGTCAGCAGCCCGAGGCCGAGCGCGGCGAGCACCGACCCCGGCGCGATGGACCGCAGCCCGTCGACGACAACGCCGCTGCCGAGGCGCGCCACGAGCGCAGCCAGCACGGCAGCGCCGGCGAGCAGCCGCAGCAGGGGCCAGAGCCTGCGCATCACGATGCCCCCGTCTGCGGTCCGAGCACGTCGACGTGGCCGAACCCGGAATCGCGGTCAGGCGGGTTCCGAAGCTGCCGTTCCAAGATCCCGGCCAAGCATCGCGACGTCACATCCCACGCGTCCAGCGTGCCGCGTCGCTCCCGGGCGCAGCGGCGCAGTCGCTCCCGCAGCGCCGGCTCCTCGAACCATCGGCGCAGGGCCGCGGCGAGCGCGGTCACGTCGGCAGGAGGCACGGTGATCCCCGGCACCCGACCAGCCGGGTCGCGGCCGAGGGTCTCCGGCACCCCCCCGACGGCCGCCGCGAGTACCGGGATCCCCCGAGCCAGCGCTTCGGTCACGACCATCCCGTACGACTCAGCGCGGGACGGCAGCACCAGCAGGTCGGCCACGGCGTACGCTGCCGCGAGCTGCGCGCCGGTTCGCGGACCGGTGAGCCGCACCCGGTCGCCGAGCCCGTGGCGCTCGATCGCGCACCTGACCGTGGCCGCGTGCTCCGGATCGCGGCGCAGCGGCCCCACGAGATCGCAGCTCCACGGCAGGTCGGCGACGGCGGCGAGGGCCTCGACGAGCAGGTCGTGACCCTTCGTCGGGGTGACCGACCCGACGCACAGCAGGCGCGTCGCGCCGTCGGTGCCGCGGCTCAGGGGTGCTGGATCGGCGCCCGGCGTGGCGACCTGGACCCGGTCGGCGCGGAGCCCGTGATCTGCGACGAGCCGGCGCGCCGCCCACCGGCTGGTCGCCACGACCGCGCTCGCGGCGTGCAGGGTCTGCCGCTCGAGGGCGGCCAACGCCGCCGTGGACCCGGGTGCTGACCCCGCCGCTGACCTCGCCTCGTCGCCAAGGGGCAGGTGCACCAGGACGACGAGCCGCAGCCGGTGCGCCTGCGGGACGACGATGTCGGGGACGCCGCACGCCACGAGCCCGTCGAGGAGCACGACGGCGCCGTCGGGCACGGTGGCGAGCGCGCGGGCGAGCGACGCTCGGGCAGCGGTGTCGGGTCGGGGCCACGCCCCCGCGACGGCGAGCTCGCGCACCGACCAGCCGGTGGCCGGCAAGCCGCGGCAGACCCGGCGGTCGTACGCGTTGCCGCCGCTCGGCAGGGCGACGTCGTCGATGTCGGCTGGCACGACGACGTGCACCGAGCGCCCGCCCGCCGAGACGGCGATCGTGCTCACAGGGACCGCTCGTAGCTCGCCCAAGCGAGGTGCGACTCGTGCAGCACGACGGTGATCCCGGCCAGGTCGCGGGCCCCTTCGCCGAGCGCGCCCGCGTGCACCTTCTCGGCAAGCCGATCGGCGATCACCTTGGCGAGGAACTCCGTGGACGTGTTGACACCGCCGAAGGCGGGTTCGTCGTCGAGGTTGCGGTAGTTGAGGTCAGCCAGCACCGCGCCGAGCTCTCGGGTGGCCAGCCCGATGTCGACGACGATGCCGTCGGCATCGAGGTCGGCACGGCGGAACATCGCGTCCACCACGTACGTCGCGCCGTGCAGCCGCTGCGCCGGCCCGAAGACTTCTCCCCGGAAGCTGTGAGCGATCATGATGTGATCGCGAACCGTGATGCTGAACAAGACCGACCCCTCCCTACGACCCGTCATACCTGATACGGACGCACAGTGCGTGTGGTTCACCGGCGGCGAGGCGGGGCATCAGCCGGGGCAGGTCCTCGAAGGGCCTTTCGTCCGTGATCAAGGCGTCGAACGCCGGCTCGGCGAGCAGCCGCAGTGCCAATGCCAGCCGGTCGGCGTGGCTGCGACGCGCGCGCCGGGCCGGCGCTATCGTGCCCACCTGGCTGCTGCGCACCACAAGGCGGCGGGAGTGGAAGGACTCGCCGAGCGGCACGCCGACCCGCCGGTCGCCGTACCAGCTCAGCTCGATGACCTCGCCCTCGTCGGCGAGCAGCTCGAGGGATCGCGCGAGCCCCGCGTCCGTGGCGCTGGCGTGCACGACGAGATCGCACTCGCCCGCGGCCTGCTCGGGTAGCGCGAATCCGACGCCGAGCGCCTCGGCGACCGCCGCGCGCGCGGGGTCGATGTCGACCATCTCGACAGTGACCCCGGGGAAGCGGGCGAGCAGCGCCGCGACGCTACAGCCGACCATCCCGGCCCCGACGACGGCGATCCGGTCGCCGACCAGCGGAGCGGCATCCCACAGCGCGTTCACAGCGGTCTCGACGGTCCCGGCGAGCACAGCACGCTCCAGCGGCACGTCGTCTGGGACGGGCGTCACCGCGGCGGACGGCACCACGTAGCGGGTTTGATGGGGATACAGGCAGAAGACGGCACGCCCGAGCAGCGCAGGTGGCCCGTGCTCGACAACCCCCACGTTGAGATAGCCGTACTTGACCGGGCCGGGGAACTCGCCGTCCTGGAACGGCGCCCGCATCGCCGTGAACTGGCTCTCCGGCACGCCCCCGCGGAAGACGAGGGTTTCGGTGCCGCGGCTCACCCCCGAGTACAGCGTGCGGACCACCACGTCGTCGGGGCCGGGAGTCGGTAGGGCGACCGGACGGATCTCTCCCTCGCCCGGCGCGTTGAGCCAGAAGGCGCGCGCAATGCGATCCACGTCATCCCTCCAGCGGCGTGGTGAACCAAACGCCGTGCCGAATCCGTGTTGAGTGGTATGGATTCCCCGATGACGACCGTAGCCCTGGCGCGGACCGACCAGCAGCTGGCCGCCGGGGCAGGCGCCCAGGTCGTCCTGCTCGCCGCGCTGTCGATCGGCGCCGGCCTCGGCCCGGTCGGCTGGCTGGCCGGTATCGCATACTCCCTGGGCCTCTGGGCCCTGCTGGCTGCCGCCACCCGCCGGGCCGGGGTCATGAGACTCGGACCGGCCGACGTCGTCACGCTGATGAGGGCGGTTCTCGTCGGTGGCGTCACCGCGCTCGTCACGGACGGGCTGTGGAACGGTGACACTCCGGTCGAACCCCTCGTTGCCGTCGCCACTGTGGCGCTGATCCTCGACGCGGTCGACGGCCAGGTCGCCCGCCGCAGCGGGACGGTGTCCGCGCTGGGTGCCCGCTTCGACATGGAGGTCGACGCGTTCCTCGTGCTCGTGCTGAGCATCCACGTCGCCGTGGTCGTGGGCCCGTGGGTGCTGGCGATCGGCGCCATGCGCTATGCCTTCGTCACGGCGAGCTGGCTGGTGCCGTGGTTGCGGTCGGCACTGCCGACGAGGTATTCGGCCAAGGCCGTGGCCGCGCTGCAGGGGATCGCCCTCGTGGTGGCCAGCAGCGGCGTTCTGCTGCTCCCGCTCGACGTCGCGTTGGTCTTTACGGCGCTGGCGATGCTGGTCTGGTCCTTCGGCCATGACGTGGCGTGGCTGTGGCGCAACGCTCGCCTCCCTCGACCGTTCGACGCGGCTCGAATCGTCCGACCGGGTCCCGAGCAGTGACGGGCCATCACCCGGCCCCGGACGGAAGGATCTTCGCGTGTCGATC
>DASXRB010000577.1:0-9719 GCA_036506875.1 Kribbellaceae bacterium
CGACCGTGCTGACGATCGTCGCCGGGCCGCTCAACTACGTCGGCCTGAACCCGCGCATCCACTGCCAGGCCCCGCGCCCGTCCCGCTGACGCCCGTACGACGTTCCCGCGGGAGGCTCTGGGAGAACTGAGAACGTCGCGGGCCGGTCGGTGATGCTCGGCCGGCCCGCTGGGCCGTCCGTCGTACGTCCTGTCCCGACGAACGATGACGAAGAGCCGGCGGCGTCACATGCCGGGGACCGGGACCAGTTCGTAGATGTCGATGTTGAAGCGGCCCTTGCCCTCGGAGAGGAACGGGTGGTCGGTGGTGAACGCCTTCGCCGCGTCCAGGCTGTCGGCCTCGACGATGCTGTAGCCGCTCAGCTCCGGAGCCTCGGCGGCCGAGCCGTCATCGGCGACGGAGGTGCGGGCGCCGCACGGCGAGCCGACGTCCGTCAGGGCGGAGCCGACCGCCTCCATCCACTTGTTCCAGCCTGCCATCGCCTCGGCGCTCTGCTCCTCGGTCATCTCGTCCGGCGGGGTCGCCGGTCCGCGATAGGTGAACAGGTATTTGCTCATGGCGGTCTCCTCTCAGGGGATAGGGAGACCCGGCCCACCATGTCGCCGGCCTCCCGGCGGAACGCACGTTCCACGGTAATGACGAACGACCTGCGGCGGAATCGACAGCCGTGATGTAGTTGGCGGGTGACTCAGAGCACCGCGGCGATCCCCGAGACGATCTTCACGTACGGCGCACCGCAGCTGAAGTTCGGCAGCGGCGCCTCCGACGAGATCGGCTACGACCTGTCCCAGTACGGCGTCCGCCGCGCTCTCGTCGTCACCGACCCGGGCGTCGCCGCCACCGGTCACCCGCAGCGCATCGCCGATCAGCTGAGCCGGTACGGCGTGGTCGCGGACGTGTTCGACCGGGTGCACGTGGAGCCGACCGACGAGAGCATGCGGCTCGCGGTCGAGGCGGCCCGCGAGACCGGGCCGTGGGACGCGTTCGTCGCGGTCGGCGGCGGGTCGACCATCGACACCGCGAAGGCGATCAACCTGCTGACCACGAACGACGGCGACCTGATCGACTACCTGAACGCGCCGATCGGCGCCGGCCGGGCGCCGCAGCGGTCGCTGAAGCCGCTGGTCGCGGTGCCGACCACCACGGGGACGGGAGCGGAGAGTACGACGGTCTGCATCCTCGACGTCCTGGCCTTGAAGGTGAAGACCGGTATCAGCCACGCCCGGCTGCGGCCCACGCTCGCCGTCGTCGACCCGGATCTCACGTTCACCCAGCCGGCCGGCGTGACCGCGTCGGCCGGCATGGACATCCTGTGCCACGCGCTGGAGAGCTACACGGCGCGGCCCTACACGTCGTACGAACGCAAGTCCCCCGAGCAGCGGGTCCCGTACTGCGGGGCGAACCCGGTCTCGGACCTGTGGGCGCGGGAGGCACTGGGGTTGCTGTCGCGATCATTCCGTGCAGCGGTGCGCGACGGCTCCGACCGGCAGGCGCGGTACGACCTGGCGCTGGCGGCGACGATCGCCGGGATGGGGTTCGGGAACGCCGGTGTGCACATCCCGCACGCCAACGGGTACCCGATCGCCGGGCGGGTGCGCGAGTTCCGGCCCCAGGACTACGACGTGGACGAGCCGATGGTGCCGCACGGGATGTCGGTGGCGCTGACCGCGCCGGAGGCGTTCCGGTTCACGTACGAGGCGTCGCCGGGACGGCACCTCGAGGCCGCCACTCTGCTCGCGCCGGGCTCGGGACACCGGGCCGACGCGGACGCCCTCCCGGCCGCGCTGAGCCAGCTGATGCGCGACGTCGGGATCCCGAACGGGATCGGCGCGGTCGGGTACGGCGAGGACGACGTGGCCGACCTCGTCGAGGGCTCGCTCAAGCAGCAGCGGCTGCTGGCCACCGCGCCGCGACCGGTCGACGCCGACGCCCTGGCCGGGATCTTCCGCCGCTCCATCAGCCTGTGGTGATGTTCCCGCGGGGAAGTGGTCCATCGTGACGACGCGGAACTGGACCTTACGACGAGTCCGGTCGGGCCGTAGCGTCGTCGCCATGACCACAGCCTGCGAGCCCGCACCGGTCCTGACCGAGCGCATCCTGAGCCCGCGATTCGCGCGGCTGCTGGTCGCCGCGGCCGGCTCGGGCCTGAGCTTCTACCTGCTGCTGTCCGTCGTACCGCTGTATGTCGCGACCAGCGGGTCCGTCGCCGGCGCGGGCCTGACCACCGGCGTGCTGCTGCTGTCCACGGTGGTGGTCGAGCTGGCGATGACCGCGCTGATCGCCCGGTTCGGGTACCGGTCGGTCATCGCGGCCGGCTTGGTCCTGCTCGGCGCGCCGGCCGCGCTGCTCCCACTGACGGCGGCGCTGCCGCTGGTGCTCGCGGTCTGCGTCGCGCGCGGCGCCGGGCTCGCGGTGATGTTCGTCGCCGGGACCGCGCTGACCGCCGAGCTCGTGCCGCCGTCGCGGCGTGGTGAGGGACTCGGGCTGTACGGCGTGGTGGTCGGCGTACCGGCGGTCGTCGGTCTCCCGGCGGGGGTGTACCTGTCCGGCCGGATCGGCTTCGGCACCGTCTTCCTGCTGGCGGCGGTGACGGCACTCGCCGGGCTGGTCGCCGTATCGGGGTTGCCGGGGCGCGACGGACGGCCGGCCGCCGCGGACGGGCATGCCGGCCTGTTCCGCGGACCCGGCCTGCGGACCGCTGTGGTGTTCGCGGTGGCCGCGCTCGCCGCGGGGGTGGTCGTCACGTTCCTGCCGCTGGCCGTCTCGCCGGCGCGGGGCCGGCTGGTCGCCGGCGCACTGTTCGTGCAGGCCCTGCTCGCGCCCGTCAGCCGCTGGCTGGCCGGCTGGTACGGCGACCGCCGCGGCCACCGGCACCTGCTGGTCCCGGCGCTGCTGCTGACCGCCACCGGCGTGGCCGCGCTGAGCCGTTTCGACAGCGCCGTAGCCGTCCTGGCCGGGATGGTTGCCTTCGGCATCGGGTTCGGCGCGGCGCAGTCCATCACGCTCGGCGTGATGTTCGACCAGGCCGGACCGGGAGCGCACGGCCGGATCAGCGCCCTGTGGAACCTCGCCTACGACCTCGGCATGGGCGGAGGCGCGCTCGCCTTCGGCCTCCTCGTCGGCACCGGCATCACCTACCCCACCGCCTTCACCCTCACCGCCGTCCTCCTCGTGGCGTCCGTCGGTGTGGTCGTGCGGGATCGCGGGTGAGGCCCCCCGGGTTGTGACCGTGGGGGACCCGCAGCGCGTATGGGCCCCCACGTGAAGTGAGCGCGCCTGGCGCGGGCGGAGGGCTCGACGGGGTCGTCCTGTGGCAATTCGACGGGTGAACCCGGCCGGGGAACGGTTCGCTCGGGTTATGAGCGTGGTCCACCATCCGTTCGAGTGGTTGACCAGGCGGGTTGCGGTTGCTGGTCGCGCGGACGGTCCTGACCTCGGACCGGAGCGGAGTTAGAGTCGGGGGAGCCGGAGACCGGGGTGAGGGAAGGTGGCGCGGGATGGCTGGGCAGGTGCTGGAAGACGAGTTCACGCGGGCGACGGATCCGTACCGGCGGGAGCTGCTCGCGCACTGCTACCGGATGCTCGGGTCGGTGCACGACGCCGAGGACCTGGTGCAGGAGACGTACCTGCGGGCCTGGCGGGCGTACGACGACTTCGAGGGCCGCTCGTCGATGCGCACCTGGCTGTACCGGATCGCGACCAACACCTGCCTGAACGCGCTGGAGAGCAAGCAGCGCCGGCCGCTGCCGACCGGGCTGGGCGGGCCGAGCGACGCGCCCGAGGGTGACCTCGCCGAGCGGCAGGAGGTGTCCTGGCTGGAGCCGGTGCCGGACGCGATGGTCGCCGGCGACAGTTCCGACCCGGCGACGCTGGTGGCCGAGCGGGAGAGCGTCCGGCTGGCGTTCATCGCGGCCCTGCAGTACCTGCCGCCGCGGCAACGCGCCGTACTCATCCTGCGCGACGTGCTGAAGTGGAGGGCGGCCGAGGTCGCCGACGCGGTCGGGATCTCGACGGCCGCCGTGAACAGCACGCTGCAGCGGGCGCGGGCGCAGCTCGACCAGGCGATGCCGGAGCAGGACCAGGTCGCCGAGCCCACCGAGGCGGACAAGCTCGAGCTGCTCGAGCGCTGGGTGAAGGCGTTCGAGTCGTACGACGTCGACGAGATCGTGCGGCTGTTCACCGAGGACGTGGTGTGGGAGATGCCGCCGTTCGCCGCCTGGTTCAAGGGTGCGCTGAACGTCGGCAAGCTGATCGCCACGCAGTGCCCGGCCGAGCACGCGGGCGACCAGGTGCTGATCCCGGTGTCGGCGAACGGGCAGCCGGGGTTCGCGCTCTACATGCGCGACCCGGAGACCCGGCAGCACCGCGCGTTCCAGATCCAGGTGCTGACGCTGACCGCGGCCGGGGTGGCGCACGCGGTGGCGTTCTTCGACGTCAGCCTGTTCGACGCGTTCGGGCTGCCGCAGCTGCTGTCCGACCTGGCCGACAGCCGCCCGCCGCACCTGTTCGGAGACGTTGCCAGCAGCGGCGACCTATAGGTCGAGCTTGCGGGCCAGCCCGGGCGCGAGCGTGCGCGCGTAGGTCTTCGTGATGTGGTGGGTGTCGGTGTAGACGACCACGTTGCGGACCACGATCGGGCAGGTGCCGTGGTCGCAGAACCACGGCAGCACGTCGACCCAGTGCGCGCCCGCATTGTCGGTGACACGCTTCCACGCGCGGTTGCGGTCGCTGGTGAGCTGGTCGACCGCCTGCGCGCAGGTACCCATCGTGGCCTTCCGGCTGCCCAGGCAGTCCGTGGGTTCCTTCGGCAGGTTCGTGACGGCACCGATCACGTACACCTGCGGAGCCAGGTCCTGCAGGGTGCGCATCGAGCTCTCGACGCCGGCGGTGAAGACGGGGCCGCTGTCCTTCACCGCGATGCGCTTGCGGGTGACCGGGTCCATGATCGGCTGGGTGATCCAGCCGGTGGTGATGATGCGGTCGGGCTTGATCTTCGCGATCTCGCCGTACGCCCACTGCCGGTAGGTGTCGCACTCGGTGTAGGGGCCCTTGCGTTCGGGGCGCCACATCGTCACGTTCGCCGGGAAGCAGCCGGTCTTGATGAACGGCACCAGCTTCCAGCCGTGCTCCTGGGCAGCCTGCAGCATCGGCTCGATCCACATCGCCATGTGCGAGTCGCCGAACAGCACGATGGTGCGTGTCCCGTTCGTGTCGCCCATCGGGCAGATCTCGTGCCGCACCGCGGTCGTCTGCGCCCAGCACACGCCCGGCAGGCGCCAGTTGTCGGAGATGAGGTCGCCCGGGAACGGCTTCAGCCCGCGCGGCAGCGGGTAGTCGGCGCGGGCCAGCTCGGCGGCGAACCCGGCCGCGTTCACCGCGGGGTCCGAGCTGTTCTGCACGGTGCCCGGTTCCGGGTCGACGGTCGGCTCGACGTACGGGACGTCGGCCATCGCCTCGCGGCCGAAGCGCGTCTGGACCCCGAACACGGCGGCGACCACCACCGCGGCGGCGACCGGCCACAGCACCAGCGCCTTCAGCCGGCTGCGGGACAGCGTCTTCGCCCGCCGCACCGGCGTCTCCACGAACCGGTAGCTGAGCCATGCCACCACGATCGCGACCGCCATCAGGGCGACCCGCTCGCGCAGCCTCAGGTCACGCTCGAGGTACGCCGGCGGCATCACCAGCAGTGGCCAGTGCCACAGGTACAGCGAGTACGAGATGTCGCCGATCCAGCGCATCGGAGCGCGGTCCAGCAGCAGCGCGGCGCCGTACCGGGGGCCGTCGGTGCCGCCGAGCAGCACGAGCGCCGCCCCGAAGACCGGCACCGCGGCGTGGTAGCCCGGGAACGGTGTCGTGGCGGAGTAGGTCACCGCGGCGTAGCCGATCGCGGCCAGGCCGGTCCACGAGGCACCGAGCTTGAGCTGCTTCGGCAGCCGGGCCACCCGCGAGGTGCACAGCGCCAGGAGAGCGCCGGTGCCGAGCTCCCAGCCACGGGTCAGGGTGGAGAAGTACGCCATCGCCGGCTGGGCACCGGTCCGCCAGACCGACCAGGCCAGCGACGCCGCGCACAGCAGCGAGATCGCGACCGCCAGGCGGCGCAGCCGCTTGCTGGTCCGCGCCGGGTCCGGCGGGCCGTCGCCGCGGTGCCGGCCTCCGGTCCACAGGACCAGCGCGATCACCGGCGGCCAGACCAGGTAGAACTGCTCCTCGACCGCGAGCGACCAGAAGTGCTGCACCGGGGAGACGAACGAGTCGGCCGCGAAGTAGTCGGCCCCGGACAGCGCGGAGTGGATGTTCGCCGCGAAGCATGCCGCCCAGGTCACGTGCTCCAGCACCTGGTCGATCCGGACGTAGGTGTACGCCTTGGTCGCCGCCAGCACGATCACCAGCAACGCGACCGACGCCGCGGGCAGGATCCGCCGGGCCCGGCGCGCGTAGAAGTCCGCGATCGAGATCCGGCCGGTACGACGGACCTCGCGCACCAGGATGCCCGTGATGAGGTAGCCGGAGATGACGAAGAACACGTCGACGCCGATGTAGCCGCCGGTCAGGCGGGGGATGCCCGCGTGGTTGAGCATCACCAGCAGCACCGCGACCGCACGCATCCCCTGGATGTCGCCGCGGTGCGCGGTCGGTGTGGTCACGGGCCTCGTCTGGTGACGTTCGGCGGCGTGTTTCGGCGAAAGCACTCGCGTGAGGATACAGGTGACCGCGGGTCGTCCGCCTCTTCGCGCGCCGATCGTCCCATGGAGCGGTAAGCGGGGGCTTCGGCGAGCCCGACGTCCGTGTCGAGGTACGGCACCTCGATCGTGACGCTCACGCTGGACGGTGAGAGCAGTACCCAGTCGACGCCCACTGACCTGGTCCTGGTTCTCGACGAGTCCGGCAGCATCGACAGCACGGAGTTCGGCCAGCTCAAGGCGTTCGCCGACGACGTCGTGGAGGCGGTCGGGAGCGACGGCCTGTTCGCCAACGGCGGACGGGTCGGGGTGGTCGGCTTCTCGACCTCCGCCGAGACCGTGATCGGGCTCAGCGGCGACGAGACCGCTGTCCGCGATGCCATCGCGACCGACCCGCAGTCGGCCGGCAGCACCTGTATCGCCTGCGGGCTCGACCAGGCGAGCGCGGTCATGGGTCCGGACGACCCGAGCCGCAACCAGCTGGTGATCGTGATCACCGACGGCAACGCCAACCTCGGCAACACCGCCGCCTCGGCGTCGTCGCTGCAGGCCAAGGCCGAGGTGTTCGCGGTCGGGGTCGGCGACGGCATCAGCCAGTCCACGCTGGAGACCGTCGCCAGTGGCTCCGGCAGCACCAACACCTTCTCGGTCGGCAGCTTCGGTGACCTGCACACGCTGCTGAACACGCTGATCGCCGCGGTGACGGTGCCCGGCGCGACCAACCCGTCCGTCGCGGTCACCCTGGCGACCGGCTGGGATCTGGTGCCGGGATCGGTGACGGCGAACCTGGCCGGTTCGTCGATCGGCGGCGTGACGGTGGACGGCTTCACCTGGTCGCGGTCGAACCTGTCCGACGAGGACCTGGTGATCACCTACCAGATCAAGCACGAGGGTGCGCCGTGCGGACCGCTGCCGGTCAACTCGGCGGTCGCCTATCACGACGACGAGGGCGCGGTCGTGAACTTCCCGCCGGTCGTCGTCACGGTGAACTGCCTGCCGCCGGTGGCCGACGCCGGGCCGGACCAGTCCGTCCCGGAGGGGTCGTCGGTCCTGCTCGACGGGTCCGGCAGCCACGACCCGGACGGCGTGGTCACGTCGTACTCCTGGAGCGGCGCTGACGCCGGGATCGGCACGCTGGCGAACACCAGCAGCGCGATCGCGACGTACAACGGCCTCGACGACGGGGCGGACGCGGTGGCGCTGGAGGTCACCGACGACAACGGGCTGACCGGCACCGACAGCGCCACTGTCACGGTGACGAACGTGCCGCCGGACCTGACGCTGACGTCCTGCCCGGTGGCGCCGAACGCGGTGAACACCGACGTGTCGTTCGCCGGCACGTTCACCGATCCCGGCACGCTCGACACGCACTCGATGTCGGTGAACTGGGGCGACGGTACGACGACGCCGGTGCCGTCGGTGACGTCTCCGGTCAGCGGCACCCACCAGTACACCTCGGCCGGGATCTTCGACATCTCGGTCACGGTGACCGATGACGACGGCGGCTCCGACACCGCGACGTGCGGGTTCGTCGTGGTCTACGACCCGGACGGCGGGTTCGTCACCGGTGGCGGCTGGATCGACTCGCCGGCCGGTGCGATGCCGGCCGATCCCTCGGCGACCGGACGGGCGAACTTCGGGTTCGTGTCGAAGTACAAGAACGGCGCCTCGGTGCCGACCGGTAGCACGGAGTTCCAGTTCAAGGCCGGGAACCTGAACTTCCACTCCGAGGACTACCAGTGGCTCGTGGTGGCCGGGACGAAGGCGGTCTACAAGGGAACCGGGACGATCAACGGTTCGAGCGGGTACAGCTTCATGCTGACCGCGACCGACGCCGGCCCGGACCGGTTCCGGATGAAGATCTGGCGCACGTCGGACGGCACCCTCGTCTACGACAACCAGCTGGGCGGCGCCGACGGCGCTGACCCGACCACCGCTCTGTCCGGCGGATCGATCGTGATCCACAAGGGCTGAGCCTGTACGACGCGGCCGGGCACTGTTTCGCGGTGCCCGGCCGCTGCCGTGTGCGATGGTCAGGCCGGGAGGATGTGGGAGAGGTCGGCCTCCTGGTCGGCGGCGGCGAGCAGCCGTTCCCGTGCCGCGCTGAGCTGGGGGAGATCCCCGGCCGCGCCGAGCGCGAGACCGAGGTCCTTGGCGGCGAGCCGGATCGGGAAGTCGGCCTCGCTGTCGGTGGCGCGTCCGACGATCGCGCCCAGCGGCCCGGCACCGAGCGTGCTGAGGGCGTCGTCCCGCGGGATGCCCAGTGCTTCGGCGAGCCGCAGGGACTCCGCGATCTGGGCGACCGACGCGACGATGCTGCCGATCACGAGGATCTTGTACGCCGACCCGCGGCCGGTCGCACCGCACCGGCGAACCGTGCCGAGGGTGCTGAGCACCGCCTCGACCCGGTCCAGGTCGGAGTCGTTGCCTCCGGCAAGGATCACGAGCGTGCCCGCGCGGGCGGCCGGCGTACTGCCGAGGACGGGCGCGTCGACCAGCGTGACGTCCTGGGGGAGCCGCGCGGCGACGGCGAGGGTGGCGGCCGGGCCGATCGAGGACATGTCGACGAGCACGGTGCCGGGCTGCAGCGCGCCGGCCAGCTCGCCGACCACCGCGTCCACCGCGGCCGGGTCCGCGAGCATCGTGATCACCACGCCCGCCCCCGCGACGGCCTCGGCGGGGGTCGCCGCCACCGTCGCGTCCGGGATGAGCTCGGCGCGGCTCGCGGTGCGGTTCCACAGCACGGGGTCGTAGCCGGCGTCGACGAGCCGGCGCGCCATCTCCACGCCCATCCGGCCGAGGCCGAGAAAGGCGATCTTGCCGGTGTTCTGGTTCCGGGTGTTCTCCACACCTGCCACGCTAGGCTCGGGTCAGCCATGCGACAAACGAGTCTTTCGCATGGCTGCAATTCGATATCGGCATGACTTTCGGAGGTGCGGTGGACGTCACGTGGCTGGAGGTGTTCCGGCGGGTGGCGCGGACCGGGTCGTTCACGGTCGCGGCCGCCGAGCTCGGGTTCACGCAGTCGGCTGTGTCGCG
>DASXRB010000578.1:0-4727 GCA_036506875.1 Kribbellaceae bacterium
CGACGGGTCGGTGTCGTGGCGGAGCGCCGCCGCGACCTCGGGTTCGGTGGGCCCGGCAGACCGAGGTGCTGACCGGGGTCGGGGCGAATCCGTACAACGCTGCACGTGTAGTACAACGCTCGCGCTGTACGGATTGCCGGCAGCCGCCTGGAGTCAGCCCTCGGTGGAGCGCGGGAAGCCGCGAATGCCGCGCCAGGACAGGCTGGCGACCAGGTCGGCGGCCTGGTCCTGGGTGAGCGACGGGTGGTCCCAGGCGAGCCAGTAGCGGGCGCTCACCTGGGCCATCCCGACCAGTGAGACGGCGAGCACCATGGACTGGTCCCTGCTCAGGCCCGCGTCGGCACTGATCACCTCGGAGATCAGCTCGGCGCACTCCTGGGTGACCCGGTCGACGCGCTCGCGGACCGCGGGCTCGTTGGTCAGGTCCGACTCGAACACCAGCCGGAACGCGCCCTGCGCGTTCGCGACGTAGTCGTAGAACGCGTGCATGGTGGCGGCGACGCGCTGCTTGTTGTCGTCGGTGGAGCGCAGGGCGGCCTCGATGGCCTTGACGATCGCCTCGCAGGAGCTGTCCAGCAGCGCCAGGTAGAGGTCGAGCTTGCCCGGGAAGTGCTGGTACAGAACGGGCTTGGAGACCCCGGCACGGTCGGCGATGTCGTCCATCGCGGCGGCGTGGTAGCCGTTCGCGACGAACACCTCCTGCGCGGCCTCGAGCAGCTGCGCGCGCCTGGCCACGCGGGGCAGGCGGCTGCCGCGCTTGGGCAAAGCCTCGGACGACGTAGACACGAGGCCCCCTCCTTCAGTAGTGCTGGGCAACAACCGGCCCGTTGCCGTTCGTTCCGCGAATCCTACCTACCGGTACTCCTCCTCGTCGTCCCCGCCGACCAGCTGATGCTGTTCGGCGGTGTCTGCAGGGTCGGCTTCGAGCGGGACGGAGTAGCTGTCCTCGTCCTCGAGGTCTTCCTCGAGCTCGACCTCCAGGACGTCCTCGAGCGCCTCCTCACGAGGCGGGTCCGAGTAACTCTTCATGACCGTCCTCCTCTCGTAGCGCCGGAAGGCACAGACCACTATCTACGACGGTAGCGGGTGCGGCTCGTCGTACAGAGTCGCCAGTGGGTCGCCGTACTCCTCGATCCGGGCGAGGACGTCGGCGGGCAGGAAGACCAGCTCGCGCGGGTCGGTCGCGGAGGCGACCTCGTCCCAGTCCAGCGGGGTGGACACCCGCGGCTCGTCGGCGCCGCGCAGCGAGTACGGCGCCAGCGTGGTCTTGGCGCTGTGGTTCTGGCTCCAGTCGATGAACACCTTGCCGGGCCGGATCGCCTTCGTCATCGTCGCGGTCACCTGCTCCGGCAGCGCCGCCGCCAGCTGCTCGGCCAGCATCTTCGCGAACTCGCTGGTCCTCCGCGACGAGACGGCCTCGACCGGGACGTACAGGTGCAGGCCCTTGTTGCCCGACGTCTTCGCCCACGCGGTCAGGCCGAAGTGCTTCAGCAGCTCGCGCAGCGCCAGCGCCACGTCGCAGCAGTCCACCACCGTCGCCGGCGCGCCCGGGTCGAGATCGAACACGATCAGGTCGGCCTTCGGCTCACGGCCCCCTTTCGAGCCCTTGATCCGCCACTGCGGGACGTGCAGCTCCAGCGCGGCCAGATTCGCCAGCCAGACGATCGTCTGCCGGTCGTCGGCGACCACGAAGTCGGCCTCGTCGCGGCCGGTCGAGCTGCCCGGGGTCGGCAGCGTCTCGGTACGCACCCACGCCGGGATGCCGCGGGGCGCGTTCTTCTCGAAGAAGTACGGCGCGCCGGTGCCGTCCGGCCAGCGCTTCCGGGTCAGCGGCCGGTCGGTCAGGTGCGGCAGAAGCAGCTCGGCGACGTTCAGGTAGTAGTCGATCACCTCGGCCTTGGTGAACCCGGACCGCGGGTACAGCACCTTGCCGAGGTTGGTCAGCTTCATCGTCTGACCGTCCACCTCGGTGGTGAGCTGTGAGGGCGCCATTCCCCTAGCATGGCTGGATGGGCGGTACGGCGGCAGCGCCGGGCGGTTCGGCGGGTGGTTCCCCGGGGCGGGAGCACGCCGACCCGGTGGCGCTGGGCGCCGTGCACTGGCCGGCGCGCCGGACCGTCATCGACGGTATCGAGCTGAACGTGCGCGAGGTACCGGACGCCGCCCCGGACGTGCCGCACGCCCTGTGCGTGCACGGGCTCGGCGGGTCGTCGCTGGGGTTCACCGCGATCGGGCACCTGCTGGCCGACGTCGTACGCGCTGTGGCGATCGACCTGCCGGGCTTCGGGCAGAGCCCGCCGCCGGGCGCGCCGTGGGGGATCACCGAGCACGCCCGGCTCGTGCAGAACTTCGCCACCGCCGAGCTGGACACCCCGCTGCACCTGATGGGCAACTCGATGGGCGGCGCGATCGCGGTCCAGATCGCGGCCCGGCGGCCCGATCTGGTGCGCACGCTGACGCTGGTCTCGCCGGCGTTGCCGGACCCGCGGCCGTCGCTGGCGGGGGCGTGGTTCGCGGCGATGGCGGTGCCGAAGCTCGGGCCGGCGATGCTGCGGCGCAGCCTGATGCTGCCGCTCGAGCGCCGGCTGGAGGTCGGGATGTCGATGATCTTCGGCGACCATTCCAAGCTGCCGCGCGCGGTGATCGACGCTTACGAGGCCGAGTTGCGGCGGCGTGACACCATGCCGCACGTCGCGGACGCGCTCCTCGCGGGCGCGCGCAGCGTCGTCCTGGCCTCGCTGGCGCCGGCGAGCCGGTCGCTCTGGGCGGAGGCGGCGAAGGTCCGCTGCCCGGTACTTCTCGTGTACGGCGGGAAGGACCGGCTGATCGACGCGCGGATCCGGAACCGCGCGCAGGCGGCGTTCCGCGACGCGCGGCTGCTCTTCTTGCCCGCGTCCGGGCATGTGGCGCAGATCGAGCACCCGGCTGAGGTGGCCCGGGCGTTCCGGCAGCTGATCCGCGCCTGAGCCGTCAGAGCAGGTCGTGGTCGCGGGCGTAGAGCGCGGCCTGGGTGCGATCGCGCAGGCCGAGCCGGCCGAGGATCCGCGAGACGTGGTTCTTCACCGTGCCCTCGCCGAGGTAGAGCTGGGCGGCGATCTCCCGGTTCGTGGCACCGCGCGCGACCAGGCGCAGCACGTCCAGCTCGCGGGCGGTCAGGGGCACTGGCGCCGCCCGCTCGTCGAGTGTCGACGCCAGTCGCGCCGTGACGGACGCGTCGAGCTGCGCCACCCCCGCGTGCGCCAGCCGGACCGCGTCGGCCAGGTCCGCGGCCGGCCGGTCCTTGAGCAGGTAGCCGGACGCGCCGGCGCGCAGAGCTCGTACGACGTAATCCTCGTCGTCGAATGTGGTGAGCATGACCACGCGGCACGACGGCAGCTCGCGACGCAGCACCTCGACCGCCTCGACGCCGTCCAGCACCGGCATCCGGACGTCCATCAGCACCACGTCCGGGGTGGTGGCGTGGGCCTGCTCGACGGCCTCCCGGCCGTTCGCCGCGGTGCCGACGACGGCGATCCCGGGCTGGATCGACAGCAGCGAGGCGATCCCGTCCCGGACCAGCTGCTGGTCGTCGACCACCAGCACCCGTACGACGATGCTCATGCCGGCACCGGGATCGTGACGACCAGGCGGGTTCCCGCGCCGGGACCGCTGTCGAGCGCGACGCGTCCGCCGGCCAGCTCGACGCGCTCCCGCATCCCGAGCAGGCCGAAGCCCTCCTGTCCCGGCGTGAAGCCGCGGCCGTCGTCGGCGATCTCCAGTCGCGCCTCGCGCTCGTCGAGCCGGACGGTGACCTCGACCGTGCCGGCGGCGGCGTGCCGGCGGGCGTTCGTCAGTCCCTCCTGCGCCGCGCGGTAGAGCGCGAGCAGCGCCGGCTCGTCGTACCCGAGCTCGTCCCCGCTGAGGTCGAGCGTGACGGCCGGCCGAGCGCCGGTGCCGGGCTGCCGCACCAATTCGGCCAGCGCCGTGGACAGCCGGAACGGTGCGGCGTCGGCGCGCAGCATGCGGACCGCGTCGCGGACGTCGTCGAGCGCCTGCCGCGCGGACGCCTGCGCGTCCTCGAGCGCCCGCCGGGCGGTGGCCGGGTCCCGGTCGGCGAACGCCGCGGCCTGTTCCAGCAGGATCGACAGCGCCGTCAGGTGGTGGCCCAGGCTGTCGTGCAGGTCGCGCGCCACCCGGTTGCGCTCGGTCGCCGCGGACAGCGCCGCCACCTGGCCGGCGTAGCGGCGCAGCTCCTCGCGCCCGCGCTGCGCCTCCGCGGCCACGCCGGCCATCGTGATCGCCAGTACGACGCCGACCGCGATCATGAGCAGGTCCGAGACGCGTTCGAGGTCGTCGTACCATCGCGGCTCGGCGAGCGCGATCCGTGCCAGCACCAGCGCGACGCAGCCGGCGCCGAGCGCGATGGCGACCGTGCGGCCGAAGGCGAAGTAGGCGGCGAACGGCAGCAGCACGAGCAGGATCGCGGCCAGGCCGGACCCGTCCGCGAGGGCCGCGACGACCGTCAGGGCGAACCGGACCGCGAGCAACGCGATCGCGGGCGCCACCGGGGTGCCGGCCGGGTAGCGACGGCGTTCGGCCAGCTCGACCGTGAACAGCCCGGCCAGGCCCGTCACGAACAGCAGCGCCCGGGTGTCGCCCAGGCCGGCGAGCCAGGCGTAGAGCCCGGCCACCAGCACCGCGCCGTACAGCAGGGGAGCGACCCAGGGCACCGGCCGGGAACTGACCAC
>DASXRB010000579.1:0-2742 GCA_036506875.1 Kribbellaceae bacterium
AGCACGGAGTAGCTCACCTCCCGTGCCTGCAAGGCTTTCCGGGCGCTGGCGACCAGCGCGTCCGGCACGATGAGCCCGATCGAGCCGGGACGTTCGATCACCGCGACGACCGTGTCCGCGGCGGCCTCCAGGCTGTCGGCGACCCGGTCGATCCGCAGCTCGCCGCGGGCACGTCGTACGGCGGTCGGGGGAGTGAGGCCAGGCGCGATCGCCGGCAGCAACCGGGCGGCGTACTCGATCACGTCGCCGGGCACCCGGAAGCCGGCCGTCAGCTCCTGCAGGTGCGCGCCGTCCTTGCCGAGGTGCCGCAGCGCCACGGTCCACGACGGCGTGGCCCACGGGGTGGTGCCCTGGGCGATGTCGCCGAGGATCGTCATCGAGCCGGTCGAGCAGCGCCGGCCGACCGCGCGCAGCTGCATCGCGGACAGGTCCTGCGCCTCGTCCAGGACGACATGGCCCAGCGACGGGGTGCGCTCGACCAGGTCGGTGACCTCGTCGACCAGAGTGGCGTCGGCGACCGACCACTTCGCGGCGCCGGCCGAGCGAGGAGCCTTGTCCCACAGCAGCAGCGCCTGCTCGTCCTCGGTGAGGATGCCGGCGGCATGCGCGGCGAGGTAGTCCGCGTCGGTGAGGATGCGGAAGACCAGCCTGACCGGGTCGACGGCGGGCCACAGCTCGTCGGCGTACGTCTTGACCGGCCGGCTGCGGGCGACCGCGTTCTGCACCCGGTCGTCGGGGGAGTCGCCGGCGGCCTCCATCCGCAGCAGTACGGCGTGCGCCAGGCGCTGCGGCAGCATCGCGCGGCCGGCACCGTACCGCACGCCGCGGGTGCGCAGCTCGGCGACCAGCTCCTCCGCCTCGTACGCCGGGACCCGCCAGCGGTGCGACCCGCGCGGTACGACGAGGGCCTCCTTCGGTGTACCGACCCCGGACCAGACGGCGTTGTGCAGGACCTTCGCCATCCGGGCGTCGCCCTTGAGCAGGTCGGCGGCGGCCGGGCCGGGACCGGCGATCCGGACCCGGGCGACGAGCTCCTCGACAGTGGTCTGGCGGGCCTCGATCTCGCCGAGCGCGGGAAGTACGTCGCCGATGTAGCGCAGGAAGCTCGCGTTCGGTCCGACCACGAGCACGCCCTGGCGGCTGAGCTGGTCGCGGTACGCGTAGAGCAGGTAGGCGGCGCGGTGCAGGCCGACCGCGGTCTTGCCGGTGCCGGGCGCGCCCTGCACGCAGATGGTGTCGTCGACGCCGGAGCGGACGATCACGTCCTGCTCGGGCTGGATGGTGGCAACGATGTCGCGCATCGGGCCGGACCGCGGCCGCTCGATCTCGCTCTCGAGAATTGAGCTGGTGAGGATGTCGCTGTGCTCGTCGCCCGGCGAAGCCGGGGTGGTCAGGTCCTCGTCCTCGTACGCCGTCATCTCGCCGTGCGTGAAGCCGAACCTGCGCCGGCGTCGTACCCCCATCGGCTCGGTCCGGCTGGCGCGGTAGAACGGCGTCGAGATGTCCGCCCGCCAGTCCACGACGAGCGGGTCGCCGAGGGCGTCGTTCACGTGCCGGCGGCCGACGTGGAAGGTCTCCCGGGTGTCGTAGTCCAGCCGGCCGAAGAACAGCGGCACCTCGGGATCGTCCTCGAGCTCCTTCATCCGCCGCCACAGCGCGGCCTTCAGGAACTCGGTGTTGACCCGGTCCGCGCTGTGGATCTCCAGCGAGCCGGTCTTCTCCCGCATCGCCGCCAGCGCGGCCCGGGAGGTGGACAGGTGCGCGCGCTCGTCGGCGAGCACCGGGTCGGTGTGTCGGTCGGGGTCGGGGTCGGGTCGGCTGTCGGGCACGCGAAACCTCCGCATCCGCGGTCGCAACGATGTGTTTGCCGGAAAGGCCCCGCCACGCTACCCGAGGACGACGTCCGACGACACCGGATTTCCGGTCGTGCGCTTCTGGCGCGCGCCCCGCAGGATCGGCACCAGGCAGCCGAGCAGGGTGAGCGCGACCAGGCCGTCGAGCCAGTAGTGGTTGGCCGTCACCACGACCACCGCGAACGTCAGCACGGGATGCGCCAGCCACAGCCAGCGCCAGCGCGACCGGGTCACCAGGATCATCGCGGTCGCGACCAGCGCCGCCCACCCGACGTGCAGGCTCGGCATCGCCGCGAGCTGGTTGGCCATCCCGCTGTGGCTGGTCGGCCCGTACACCGACTGGCCGAACCTGATCCCGGTGTCCACCCAGCCGAGGCCGGGCAGCATCCGCGGCGGCGCCAGCGGGAAGATCGTGTGCCCGACCAGGCCCAGCGCGGTGAGTGCGATCAGCGTCCAGCGCACCCTCGGGTACGACGCGGGGCGGCGTACCGACAGCCAGATCAGCACCGCCGCGGTGAGCGGGAAGTGCACTCCGGCGTAGTACAGGTTCGCGGCCTGCGCCAGGTGCGGAACCTGCAGCACCGCGTGCTGCAGGCCGGCCTCGCTCGGCAGCCCGAGGGCGTCCTCGGCGCGGACCAGCCGGTGCGCGTTGTCGTACGCCGACCCGCTGTGCGCGGCGGCGTAGATCCGCCCGACGCTGTACACGGCGTACATCCCCACCAGCAACAGCAGCTCCCGCACGACCCGCAGCACGACGCCGTACGACGTCTCACGGGCCGGCGGCGCGGGCCGGACGACGTCCGGCGCGACGACCTCGACTCTCTCTACGACCTGTGTCCCCACCGCTTCGACGGTACGGAGACAACGTTGTCCGCGCGCCAGGGCCGGA
>DASXRB010000580.1:0-4020 GCA_036506875.1 Kribbellaceae bacterium
CAGCACCTCGTCGTACGACGCGGCCAGCAGGCACACCGGCCAGTCGGAGCCGAACATCACCCGGTCCGGCCCGAAAGCGTCGAGGACCACGTCGGTGAACGGCCGCAGGTCGTCGGTGGTCCAGGTCCGCCAGTCGGCCTCGGTGACCAGGCCGGACAGCTTGCAGGAGACGTTCGGGTACGACGCGAGCTCGCGCAGATCCGACGCCCACGGTTCGAGCTTCCCGGCGGCGACGGGTGGTTTCGAGCAGTGGTCCAGAACGAACGTCGCCTCAGGCAACGAGGCGACCGTCTCGATGGCGGCGGTGAGCTGGTGCGGCAGGGTCAGCAGGTCGTACACCAGACCCGCCTCGGCCACCGCCCGCAGCCCGCGTCGTACGTCGTCGCGGCACAGCCAGCGCGGGTCCGGCTCGCCCTGCACCTGGTGCCGGACGCCTCGCAGCCACCGCCCACCCGGCCCGTCCAGCAGCGCGGCCAGGTCGTCGGCGACGGACGCGGCCGTCAGGTCGACCCACCCGACCACGGCCTGCACCAGCTCGTTGCCCTCGGCAATCGCCAGGAACTCGGGGGTCTCCTCGGCGACCGTCACGGTCTGGACCAGCACGGTCGCGTCCACACCCTCGGCCGCCGCGGCCAGGTCGCCGGGGCCGAAGCTGCGCCGGATCGGCGCCAGCGCCTCGCCGGTGATCCAGTCCTGGTCGCGGACCGCGAGGTCCCACAGGTGATGGTGCGCGTCCACCAGCCGGGGCATCGCCACTCCTTCGAAGATCCTATAGGATATCGTCCGACCGATCGTGCCCGTCCGGGAGCGGGCGCGTCAAGGACGGAGCCACGCGCGTGACACAGCAGAGCCTGGCCGGCCGGCTGACCCGGCTGCCGCAGCGCAGCGTGCTCAGCGACGACGTGTACGAAACGGTCAAGGGCCTCATCATGGATGGCGTCGTCGAGCCCGGCACCCGGCTGAACATCGACGCGCTGACCCGCGAGCTGGGCACGTCGCAGACCCCGATCCGCGAGTCGCTGGCCCGGCTGGAGTCCGACGGGCTGGTGCTGAAGGAGCCGCTGCGCGGGTATCGCGTGTCGAGCCGGCTGACCCGGGCGGAGTTCGAGGACCTCTTCGAGTTCCGGCTGCACATCGAGCCGTGGGCCGCGGCACGCGCGGCGGAACGTGCGGGCGCGGACGAGGTACGACGGCTGCGCGACGAGGTGCGTAGCATGTCCGAGGCCCCGGACCGGCCGGAGTACGAGTCGTACAAGGCGTTCGCCGCGCACGACCAGCGGTTCCACGACTTGGTGCTTGCCGCCGGTGGCAACGAGACCGCGCGGCAGGCCTTCGCACGCACGCACTGTCACCTGCACCTGTTCCGGCTGTACTACGCGGCCGGGATCGGCGCGCCCGCGCTGCGCGAGCACCGGCAGCTGGTGACCGCGATCCGCGGCGGCGACCCCGACCGCGCCGCCGCCGCGATGCGCACCCACATCGAGGGCTCCCGCCGCCGCTTCCTCCCCGTGTTCGACAACGGCGTCGCCGGGGGCGACGACACCACAACGCCGTGACCGCCGGGTCGCGGAGAAGGAGACCACCCGTGCAGCTGCTACGCCTCGGACCGCCCGGCGCGGAGCGCCCTCACGTGCGCGCCGCCGACGGCACCGTCCACGACCTGACCCCGCTGACCGCCGACATCGACGGCGCGTTCCTGGCCGCGGACGGCATCGCCCGCACCCGCGCCGCCCTGGAGTCCGGCGAGCTTCCTGCCATCGACGACCCGGGCGACGGCTCCGGCCTGCGGCTCGGCCCGCCGGTCGCGCGGCCCGGCGCGGTCGTCTGCATCGGGATGAACTACGCCGCGCACGCCGCCGAGTCCGGCTCGGCGCCACCGCCGCACCCGGTGGTGTTCTTCAAGCACCCGAACACGGTGGTCGGCCCGTACGACGAGGTGCTGCTGCCGCGCGGCTCCGAGAAGACCGACTGGGAGGTCGAGCTCGCGGTCGTGATCGGCCGTCCGGCCCGCTACCTGTCGTCGCTCGAGGAGGCGCTGGCCTGCGTCGCGGCGTACACGATCTCCAACGATGTCTCCGAGCGCGCCTTCCAGCTCGAGGTCTCCGGCGGCCAGTGGTCCAAGGGCAAGTGCTGCGAGACCTTCAACCCGCTCGGCCCGGCCCTGGTCCCCGCCGACGAGGTCGACCCGCAGGCGCTCGGACTGCGTTCCTTCGTCAACGGCGAGCCCCGCCAGGACTCCAACACCCGCGACATGATCTTCACCGTCGCCGAACTGGTCCGCGACCTGTCCCAGTACATGACCCTCGACCCCGGCGACATCGTCAACACCGGCACCCCCGAAGGCGTCGCCCTCTCCGGCCGCTTCCCGTACCTGTCGGTCGGCGACACCGTCGAGTGCGAGATCGACGGCCTCGGCCGCCAACGCCAGCCCATCGGCAAGGCCTGACCGATGATTTCCGTTCATCGGGCCCTTCTGACCCGGCGTGTCGCCACTCGTCGGGCCCTTGTGACCACGCCGGACGGAGCGGGCTGATGCGTGTCGGGTTGTTCGTGACCTGCATCAACGACGTGCTCTACCCAGGCACGGGGCAGGCCGTCGTACGGCTGCTGGAGCGGCTCGGGGTCGACGTGGACTTCCCGGCCGCGCAGACGTGCTGCGGGCAGCCGCACTTCAACACCGGGTACCGCGCCGCGTGCGTGCCGATCGTGCGCGGCTTCGCCGACGCCTTCTCGTCGTACGACGCGGTGGTGACACCGTCCGCGTCGTGCGCGGGGATGATCCGGCACTACCACCCAGTGGTTGCCGAGGGCAACGGTGACCTGGCCTGGCGGGTGGCGGACCTGGCTCCGAAGGTGTACGAGCTGTCGGAGTTCCTGGTGGACGTGCTGGGGGTCACCGATGTGGGCGCGTACTACCCGCACCGGGTGACGTACCACCCGACGTGTCACTCGCTGCGGATGCTGAAGGTCGGCGACCGGCCGCTGCGGCTGTTGCGCGCGGTGCGCGGGCTGGAGCTGGTCGAGCTGCCGGCCGCGGACCAGTGCTGCGGGTTCGGCGGGACGTTCGCGGTGAAGAACCCGGACGTGTCGGTGGCGATGGGCGCGGACAAGGTCGCGCACGTCCGGGAGACCGGTGCCGAGGTGCTCGCGGCGGCCGACAACTCCTGTCTCACGCACCTCGGCGGCATGATGTCGCGGCTGCGGGTCGGCGTCCGGCCGGTGCATCTCGCGGAGATCCTGGCCTCCACGGAGGCCGGTGGTCACACGGGCCCGACGAGCGCCGACACGCCGGGTCACAAGGGCCCGATGAGCGTTGGGGAGGCGGGATGACGGCGACGTATCTCGGGATGCCGGCGTTCCCGGTGGCGGCGCGGGAGGCGGTGGCGGATGCGCAGCTGCGGCGGAACCTCCGGCATGCGACCGGGACGATCCGGGGGAAGCGGGCGGCGGTCGTCGGCGAGCTGGACGACTGGGAGGCGTTGCGGGTCGCGGGGGCGGCGGTCAAGGACCGGACGCTGCGGCATCTCGACACGTATCTCGTGCAGCTCGAGGAGTCGCTGACGGCGCGCGGGGCGACGGTGCACTGGGCGGTGGACGCGGCGGCGGCGAACGCGGTCGTGACGGACGTCGTGCGGGCGCACGGAGCTACCGAGGTGGTCAAGGTGAAGTCGATGGCCACGCAGGAGATCGGGCTCAACGAGGCGTTGGCGGAGCACGGCATCATGGCGTACGAGACCGACCTCGCGGAGCTGATCGTGCAGCTCGGCGAGGACCGGCCGAGCCACATCCTGGTCCCGGCGATCCACCGGAACCGGTCCGAGATCCGGGAGATCTTCCGCCGCGCGATGCCGGACGCGCCGGCCGGCCTGACCGACGAGCCGGCCGACCTGGCAGGACCTCGAGGTGTTCCTGCAGCTGCTGCCGCGGTCGTCGACCGGCGAGCGGATGAACCCGTACACGTCCACCTGGACCGGCGTCACCCCCGGCGACGGGCCGCGCGAGGTGCACGTCGTACTGCTC
>DASXRB010000581.1:0-3717 GCA_036506875.1 Kribbellaceae bacterium
GCTGTCCGGCCTGACCGACGCGGAGCTGTGCGCGGCCTGGACGCAGAGCTGCCGTGACCTGCGGGAGGCGGGACCGGCCGGGGCGTTGCGCTACGTGGTGGCGCGGCAGCAGTACCTCGACGAGCTGGAGCGCCGCGACCCGGCCGGGCTGCGCGCCTGGCTCGAGTCCGCCGCCAGCCCGGCCGGCGACCCCCGTCCGTTCATCGGCTCGCACCGCCCGGCCGAGGGCGGTGACGGCTGACATGTCGAAGACGACGCCCCACATGCCGTCCGACGTCAAGGATCGGCCGGGCATCTTCGACCGGTTCGCCGAGCATGCGTCCGCGTTCATCTCGCGGGCGACGTTCTTCGCTTTCTGCGTACTGGTGGTGGTGATCTGGCTTCCGTCCTTCCTCCTGATCGGCGACGTCGACACCTGGCAGCTGATCATCAACACGTTCACCACGATCGTGACGTTCCTGATGGTCGCGCTGCTGCAGAACAGCCAGACCCGCGCGAACGAGGCCGTGCAGGACAAGCTCAACGCGATCGCCGCCGGTCTCGCCGCACTGATGGAGACCGAGGCGGACCGGCCGGAGATCCGCGACGAGGTCCGCGAGCTGCGCGCGGCGGTCGGCCTGGAGGAGCGCGAGAGCGCCTGACCCCAGGGCTCTGTACGGCGGTGACCGGCGGAGCGAAGATGGTCTTGCCGGTTGCGGGACCGGAGTCGTACGACCGGGGAGGAGCCTGGGTGAACGGTGAGTTCGCCGCGGACTTCGCGCGGATGGCGATGCAGCTACACGAGGAGCCGGGTGTCGAGCAGACCGTGGAACGCGTGCTGGAGTTCGCGCGTGCCGCGGTCGGCTGCGGGCATGCGGGCGTGATGTTCATGCACGGCGGCAAAACCGTCGAGACCGCCGCCGCGACCGATCCGCTGGTGGAGAAGGCCGACCAGTTGCAGGTGGAGTGCGGTGAGGGGCCGTGCCTGTCGGCGATCTTCGAGCGGGACAGCTTCTACGTGCCGGATACGGCGGTGGACTCGTTGTGGCCGGCGTGGTCGCGGCGGGTGGCCGACCTGGGGCTGCGCAGTGTGTTGAGCATCCGGTTGTTCACGGGTGACTCGACGATCGGGGCGCTGAACCTGTTCGATGCCGAGCCGGACCGGTTCGACGCCGATGACGAGGCGGTCGCGCGCATTCTGGCCCGGCATGCCTCGATCGCGCTGGCCAGTGCCCGGCAGGAGTCGAACCTGTGGCAGGCGATCGACGCGCGCAAGCTGATCGGGCAGGCGCAGGGGATCCTGATGGAGCGGTTCGACCTGGACGCGGACCGGGCGTTCGGGGTGTTGCGGCGCTACTCGCAGGACCACAACATCAAGCTGCGGGAGGTCGCGCAGCGCCTGATCGACACCCGCAAGCTACCCGACGACTGATCCACGGCAACTCGACCGGGTAACTCGTCGGCCAGCGGGCACGGGGCACGTAGGGTCCCCGGTCGCTCGAGAGGCCAGGCGGATTCAGGCCTCGGCGTTACAAACACCAGCGCCGGGGCCGCGCAAATACCGGCCCGGGTTCAGGCGGCCCGGGCGCGCTGGGCCCGCGCGATCGCGTCCGCGAGCTCCTTGCGGTTCATCGACGAGCGGCCGCGGATCCTCAGCTCGCGGGCCAGGTCGTCCAGCTCGGCTTTCGGGGCCTGCGCGAGCGTGTCGCGGTCGGGCGCCTTCGCGGCTTTCCGCGTACGACGCGTGGTGGCCGCGCGCTCTCCGCTCGCGCGCTTTCCGCCCTTCCGGCGGGAGCGGGCGTCCTCGAGGCTGGCGCGCAGCGCGGACACCAGGTCGGTGACGTCGGTGGCTTCCGGCTCGGTCTCGGTGACCGTGATCTCCTTGCCACGCCGCTTGGCGTCGACCAGGTCCCGGACCCGGTCGGTGTACGTGTCGTGGTACTCCTCCGGCTTCCACGGCCCGCTCATCGCCTCGATCACGTCCACGGCCATGCCGAGCTGCTTGCGGTTGCCCGACTTGTCCGGCAGCGTGCCGAGTTCCTCGGCCGGGTCGCGGATCTCGTCGGCGAAGAACATCGTCTCCAGCACCAGTACCTTCTCGTCGGCGCGGATCGCCGCCAGGTACTCCTTGCCCCGCATCACGAAGCTCGCGATCCCGGCTCGCCCGGTCTTCGCGAGCGCTTCGCGCAGCAGTGCGTACGACGAGGTGTTCTGCTCGTCCGACGGCGCCAGGTAGTAGCTCTTCTGGAAGTGGATCGGGTCCACCTCGGCCAGGTCGACGAACGTCGAGATCTCCAGCGACCGGGACCGCCCGGGCGCGATGTCGTCCAGCTCCTCGCGCTCGACCATCACGTACTTGCCGTTGCCGACCTCGTGGCCCTTCACGATGTTGTCGTAATCGACCTCGCGCCCGGTCCGCTCGTTCACCCTCTTGTACCGGATCCGGTCCGAGGTGCCGCGCTGGAACTGGTGGAAGTCCACCTCGTGCTCCTGCGTGGCCGTGAACAGGCCGACCGGCACCGACACCAGCCCGAACGTGATGTACCCCGTCCAGATCGCGCGCGCCATCGTCCTACCCGCCTTCCGCCTCGACGGCCTGCCAACCCGGTACCCCGAGCGCCCACGGCTGAATCGGCCCGGCCTACCGCCCGGCCTGCCCCGGTCGCGAATGGTAAGCGCTCTGCCACTCCACCGGTGCGTCGGCGAATGACGGCGTGAGGTTCAGGACCTGGCCACGCTCCAGCTCGATGCCCCGGGCCAGGCCGCTGCCCTTCAGCACGGCGCCGCGCTCGTCCGGCTCCGGCCAGTCGTTCCCGCCGAGACCGCCACCGAGGCGAACCGACTGCGCGGACACCGGTCCGAGGACCAGCGAACCGTCGCCGAGATCGGAGGTGCCCACGACCTCCGCGCCGTTGACCAGCCGTACGCCGTCGCCCAGCCGGATCCGCGCGCCGGCCTGGTTGGCCTTGACCTGCGCGCCGCCCGGGCCGAGCTGGCAGCGCACGCCGATCCCGATCTCACCGCCGCCTTCGGCGATCAGCACCGTCCCCGGGTACAGCACGCTGCCGGCGCCGATGGTGATCCGGCTCTCCGCGTCGCACCGCACCAGCACGTTCGGGTAGAGGAGGACTTCGGCCGCCAGTTCGGCCCGCGCCGAGACCAGCGTCGAGTGCGGGTCCAGTATCTTAACGCCGTGCGCGGCCAGCGCCGCCGTGGCCTGCACGGTCAGGAAACCCAGCTGCTCACGGTGGTCGTCGGGCGTCGGATATGGCACGGCGGCGGCTCCTCTGGGTCGGTGGGTGGCCGAGCGTACATCGCCAACGGTGTGGCACACCGTTGGCGATGTGCGGTCAGCGCACACCTTCTGCAAGAGAGACGCCGAGGCTGGCGCGCCCTCGGCCTCAGCGCACCTCGTCCGGGGCCGCGTCGTCCAGGGCGGAGTCGTCCAGGGCCGAGAGGTCCAGGCGGGCGAGGCGGTCGGGGTCGGCGAGGATGTCGATGGCGGCGATGCGGCCGTCGGTGACGGTGAACGCCAGCACCGAGAACGGCTTGCCGTCGCGGAACGCGACCAGGCCGGCGACCCCGTTGACGAGGGCCGGGCGAATGACCGCGCCGGCCGCGCCGTACCGCCAGAAGGTCTGCGCCTGCGCGGCCACTGTCTCCCGCCCGCGGACCGCGATCGCGCCGGCTGCGCCGCGGTCGGAGCGCAGGACGACGTCGGGGTCGAGCACCTCGAGC
>DASXRB010000582.1:0-1699 GCA_036506875.1 Kribbellaceae bacterium
TGCGGACCCTGACGTTGTCGCCGGCTGCCTTCGCGATCGCTTTGGTGACGGTGTCTGGGTCGGATCCGGCCTTCAGGGCGACGCTGATCGAGGTCCAGCCAGGTTTGCCGAGGAGCAGTCGCTGGGCGGTCGCGGCGTCGAACGTAACGAGTGGCGAGCCGGCCGCCGCGCCGGACCGAACGGGGGTGGTGATCGCGGTGAGCTTGGCTGAGACGGCTGTGGTGGCGGTGACCACCTTCACCTCGTCGCCGAGGTCGTAACCCTCGCGGGTGGCCGTCGACTGGTCGAGAGCAAGCTCGGCCCCGCCCCACGGCGGCTTCCCGTCGAGCATCGCGAACGGCGCGGCCTGCGGATCTCGCAGCCAGGCTCCTCCGAACGTCGGCAGTCCGTAGGTCTCGGTCGGCTTCCCTTCCGGCCCGAGGATCTGTACGTCGCTCACCAGCAACTGCGGGTCCGCGCTCGCGACGCCGGGCACCTGGGTGATGCGGTTGACGAGGTCGGACGTGAGCGTCGCGGGCCGGCCGTTTCCGGCGTCGACCTGGGAGACGGGCGTAACCGCGATGTCCGCCGTACTGCCGGCGAACTTCTCCTTCAAAGCGGTCGAGAGAGTGTCAGTGAAGACCATCGCACCGCCGACGAACGCGATGCCGAGCAGGACCGCGACCGTGCACAGGACGAATCGCAGCCGGTGGGCCCGGACCGACCGGAGAGCGATCTTGAGCATCAGCCCACCACAGAGGCGTCGAGCTGCCTCATGGTGTCGAGCACGCTGTCGGCCGTCGGGTCGAGCAGCTCGGACTGGAGCCGGCCGTCGGCGAGAAACAGGACGCGGTCTGCGTACGAAGCGGCGTTCGGGTCGTGGGTGACCATCACGACGGTCTGGCCGAAGTCACGGACGGAACGATGCAGGAAACCGAGCACGTCGGCGGAGGAGCGGGAGTCGACGTTGCCGGTCGGCTCGTCGGCGAACACCACGTCGGGCCGAGAGACGAGGGCGCGGGCGCAGGCCACCCGTTGCTGCTGCCCCCCGGAAAGCTCGGACGGCTTGTGGCTGAGGCGGTCCGTCAGGCCGATGGTGTCGACCACGGTGGTGAGCCAGTCCAGGTCAGGTTTGCGGCCGGCGAGATCGAGCGGCAATGTGATGTTCTCCAGCGCCGTCAGAGTCGGGACCAGGTTGAACGCCTGGAAGACGAACCCGATACGGTCCCGCCGGAGCTGGGTCAGTTGCTTCTCCGGCAGCCGGGTCAGCTCGACGTCGCCGAGAAACGCCTGCCCGTGGGTCGGACGGTCAAGCCCTGCGACGCAGTGCAGCAGGGTCGACTTCCCGGATCCCGACGGTCCCATGATCGCGGTGAACCGGCCGCGGCCGAAATCCACACTCACGTCAGCCAAGGCGTCGACCTGGGTGTCCCCGCCGCCGTACCTCTTCCACAGACTGACCGTCCGCACCGCCGCCGACTCGACCACATTCATGCGACGAACCGTATCTGCCAAGGGTTCCTCGGCAGGCCCGGCATCGACATGGTCAGCCGTCGACGCCGACCAGGTCGATGCCGGCGGATTCGGCGGCGACCTCTTCCACCGAGCGGGCGGGCAGCGGTGGTGGGGTGCCGCCCCAGGCAGGGCAGAGGGCCTTGTAGTCGCACCAGTCGCAGAGCGGGCCGGGGCTGGGCCGCCAGTCGCCGGATTCGAGGGCTCG
>DASXRB010000583.1:0-1548 GCA_036506875.1 Kribbellaceae bacterium
CGGGTCGGTCACCGTGATGGTGGTCTCGCCGAACGCCGTCGGAACCAGGATCGAGTTGCCGGCCACGTCGTGGGCCGGTGTGAACTGGCCGTTGCCGGCCACGACGACCTGGTAGGTCACGCCGTTGTCACAGACGACCGGAAACGCCTCGCCCGGCGGATCGGCGGCGGCGACGCCGCTGGCGCCGAGTACTGTCACGCCGGCAGCCACGGCGACAAACGCGACGCGGCCGGATACTCGCTTGATCTTCATGAGTACTCCTTTCCTGCCCGCGCGGCTGGCGCGGGGCGCGGGGCGGACCGGTCAGAAATAGCCCTCCCGGGGGTGTCGTAGCTGCATCACCGACGTCTCCACTCGCCATCCTTCGCGGGCAGTGTCGCGAACGGCATCGACGGAATGAACGAGCTGATCCGACGATCATCCAACGAGCAGGCCCGCGGCCCGTGTCGCCCTTCGACGCGAACGCGAGGCACCCCGGGATGCCGCTTGACAACCGTCTTGGGAAGTCCAGTACAGCAGCAACGTACGGCAACACCACCAGCGTCACCGGACCACACCGTGCACGAGCGGACCGCTTGACCTCGTACGACACCGCATAAGGCCGCGGGTCAGCCGGCAAGGCGGTCTGCTGTCCGGCCGGCCCGGCGGCGTAGCACGAGTCTCGTCACCCACCGGGCGAGTGCGGCGATGCCGACCATGACGACCGCGAGGCCCGCGAAGAACACCGCGTCCTCGACTCGCGTCTCGTCGAACGCCACGTCCACCGCGATCACGGCGAGGCAGCCCACAGCGGCCTGCCAGAAGCGGATGTCGCCGCGGCCGGCGAGTACGCCCGACACGAGCGGCACGCCGAACAGCCCGGCGAGGTATCCCCACGTCGTGTCTCCGGTCAGCGCGAAGAGTACGAGCGCGACGGCCATGCCCGCGGCGTAGACCCGGGCGTGCGGCGCGGTCGTGGTTCGGTTGAGCGTTTTCATCGGTGACCTCCTCGGTGCTGCGCGGCCCGGCCACGCGGTCACCGCTGACGCTGCGGGCCGACGCCCGCCGGGGCACGGGACGGATGTCCCGGACCGGCCGGGAGGAACTCCCGTCCCGACCACTGCCGCCGGGCCAGGCCACGGCGCACACTGCGAGGGTGAGCGACACCGCGCTGCGCCGGGTCGGCTATGCGGCCGGCGCTGCTTGGGTCGTGCTGACCGTAGCCGGCCTCGCGCTGTATCTGCCGTCGGTTGAGGCGCCGTCCGACCTGCTGGCGGGCAACGTCGCGAACAATGCCGCGCTGGGCTTGTCCCTCGGGGTGATGGCGCCGGTGCTCACCGCGGCCCGCCCGCGTAACCCGCTTGGCTGGCTGCTGCATGCCTTAGCGGCGGTCAACGCCGTCGTCGTCGCCTGCGAGGGCTACGCCACCCGCGCGGTGATCGAGGCGCCGGGCTCGCTGCCGGGGGGTCGCTACGTCGCGGTCGGCGCCGCACTGTGGCCGCTTGCCTTCGCGCCGATGTTCACCGTGCTGCTCGAGGTCTACCCGTCCGGGCGGCCGACGTCTCGGTG
>DASXRB010000584.1:0-4495 GCA_036506875.1 Kribbellaceae bacterium
GCTGGGTCTGCGCGGGCCGGAGCCGGGCACGCTGGTCGCGGACCTCGGCCTGCCCGACGCGCTGGCGGAGCTGCTGACCGACGGCCGGACGGCGCACGACGAGCTGCATCTCGGCGCGCTCGGCGTGGTGGTGGTGAACCAGGTCCCGGCGCACGCCGGCGATGTCGCGGTCGGGCGGATCGTCACCCTGCGGGACCACACCCAGCTGCAGGCGCTGCTCGGCGAGCTCGACGCGGTCCGCAGCCTGGCCTCCTCGCTGCAGGCGCAGACCCACGAGGCGGCCAACCGGCTGCACACCGTCGTCAGCCTGATCGAGATCGGCCGGCCGGACCGGGCCCGTGCGTTCGCGGTCTCCGAGCTGCAGGTCGCGCAGGCGCTCACCGACCGGGTGCTGGGCACCGTCGGCGACCCCGTGCTGTCCTCACTGCTGCTGGCGAAGGTCGCCCAGGCGCAGGAACGCGGCGTCCTGCTCGACCTCGACCTCGGCGACCGGCCGCTGCACACCCGGCTGCCCGCGCAGGACGTCGTCACGGTGGTGGGCAACCTGCTGGACAACGCGATCGAGGCCGCGCACGCCGGTCCCGAGCCGCGCCTGGTCGCCCTGGTCGCCGGCGCCGGCCGGGGCAGTGTCGACCTGGCCGTGACGAACACCGGCGAGGGTCTCGACGACGAGCGGCTGGCCCGGATGTTCGAGCGCGGCTGGACCACGAAGTCCGAGCCGGGGCACGGCCTGGGGCTGGCGCTGGTGCGCGACACGGTACGACGCTGGCAGGGCGGCCTGATCGTGGACCCGGATGCGGAGCTGGACGGCGTACCGGCGCTGACGGTGCGGGTCCGGCTCCCCGAGGCGGTGGCGGCCGGTGCCTGAACCGCTGCGGGTGCTGGTGGTCGAGGACGACCCGGTCGCGGCCGGCGCGCACCGCACGTACGTCGACCGCATCACCGGGTTCCGCTGTGTCGGCGTGGCCTCGACGGCCGCCCAGGCGCTGCACCTGCTGTCCACCGTGCGTGTCGACGTCGTACTGCTGGACATGAACCTGCCGGACGGGCACGGTCTGGACGTCGTACGACGGATGCGCGCGGCGGGTCACCCCGCGGACGTGGTCGCGGTCACGTCCGCCCGCGAGGTCGCGTCCGTCCAGGCCGCCGCCCGGATCGGGGTGGTGCAGTACGTGCTGAAGCCGTTCGCGTTCGAGACGCTGCGGGACCGGCTGGAGGCCTATGCCCGGCAGCTGCGGTCCGCGGCCGCCGACCGGGTGGTCGCCGACCAGCGGGAGGTCGACCGGCTGCTGGCCAGGTCCGCGCCGGCGCCCCGGCTGCCGAAGGGCCTGGCCGGCCCGGTCCTGGACCGCGTCGTCGCGCTGCTCGGCGACCGCGAGGGCTGGACCGCGGAGGAGGTCGCCGAACGACTCGGCACGTCGCGGATCACCGCGCGCCGGTACCTCGAGCACCTCGCCGACTCCGGTCAGACCACCCGGTCGCAGCGGTACGACGGCCGCAGCGGCCGGCCGAAGGTCGAGTACTCCTGGGTCGCGGAGAGCTGAGGTCGTCGCCGGCGGTAGTCGCCGGTGTCAGGCGCGGCGGAGGGTGGCCCAGATGTGCGGCTGCAGCGGCTGGCCCACCGCGGCCATGTCGTACGCCCACAGCAACTCACCGCGGACCAGGCCGTACAGCCGGTGCCCGGCGGTGACCTCCTTGGCGGTCTCGGTGCGGGCCACGGCGTCGGTGCGCAGCTCGATCTTGGCGCCGTCGATCTCGCCGTACCAGATCTCGGCGAAGCCGGTCGGGTGCGAGAGGACGACCTCGAGCTTGTTGTCCGGCTTCGGCCGCCAGAAACCGGTCTCCATCGCGAGCGGCCGCTCGGGCCTGCCGTCCTCGCCGACGACGAAGGTCTGGCTCACGTAGTGCAGGTACGGCTTGCCGTTGTGGGAGAAGTCGATCTGCTGGCCGAACTCGAACTTCTCGATCGTCGGGTAGTCACCGTGCCCGCGCCCCTCCCAGCGACCCAGCAGCCACCCGAGCGGCATCACGTCGGGGTGCAGGTCCTGCGGGATCTCGAACACGGTCAGGCGCGGCCCTTGTAGAGGCGGTACACGACGTACGCCGAGAACCACGCGATGAAGATGCTCACGGCAACGAGCAGTCCGGTGAAGGTGACTTCCAGCACGGACGCCAGTCTAACCGCTGGCGTCCGGCCGCTGAGTCTACTGTGGGGTGATGTCACGCACCCTGGTGATCAAGCTGACCGCGGGCGCCGAGGCGCCCGAACGCGCCAACCAGGCCTTCACCGTCGCCGCGACCGCGGTAGCGTCCGGGGCCGAGGTATCGCTGTGGCTGACCGGTGACGCGGTGTGGTTCGCCGTACCGGGCCGGGCCGACGACTTCTCGCTGCCGCACGCGGCACCGCTGTCCGAGCTGCTCGCCGCCGTGCTGGCGGGCGGGCGGCTGACGGTGTGCACGCAGTGCGCGAAACGGCGGTCGCTGGAGCAGTCCGACCTGGTGTCGAGCGCGCGGATCGCGGGCGCGCCGGCGTTCGCCGAGGAGATCCTCGCCGACGGCGTCCAGGCGATCGTCTACTGAGCCCAGCCTGTACGACGAGAGCCTGCCCGGACGACGGCTCCCGCGTTTGCGGGTGAGCCGTCGTACCGGGTCAGCGCTCGCGGAGGGTCAGCGCTCGCGGCCGCCGTCCTGCTCGCGCTGCGGGCTGTGCTGCTCGCGCTGGGCGCTGTGCTCCTGGCCGGGTGTGCGGCCCCGATGCGGAGTCGCGCGCGGCGGCCCGTCCGGCGGGCGCGCCGCGCCGGACGCGCGGGCCTGGCCCCCGTTCATCATGTTGCGCAGGTGGCGCATCGTCTGCTGGGCGTTGCGACCGGCCTGCGGCTGCCGGTTCGATGCACCGCCGTCCCCGGTCGGGTCGGCAGCCGCCACGATCCCGTCCGCCGCGTACGCCGCCTTCCGCACGTTGGCCGCGACCTGCGCACCCTTGTCCGGATCCTGCTGCTGCCCGCCGCGCTCGGCGTCCCGCGCGTCACGGTCGTCCCGCTGCTGACCGTCGTTGCCCTGGTCCGGCCCGTCGCGCTCGTCCTGCTGCCGGTCCTGCGCGGCACCAGGCCCGTCCCCGTCACCACGCTCGGCGTCGTCCTGCCCAGGCCCGGGCCCGTCTCCACGGCTGGGTCCGTCGTGGTCGGACGTGCCGTCGCCACGCTCAGGACCGTCCTGCCCGGGCTCCGGTCCGTCCGCGCGATCGGCCAACTCCTGGGTGTTCTGTTCGCGCTGGTCCCGCTCGTACTCCTCGGCGGCCAGTGCCGCACCGCCGGCGAGCGCGGCCGGAGCCGCGGCATCGGCGAGATCGGTGTCGCGGTCCGGGTCGGCCTCGTCGCGCTCCGCGCGTTCCTCCTCCTCGCGGTCGCGCTCGTCCTCGCGCTGCTCTTCCTCGCGCTCCTCCTGCTCCCGGCGATCGTCCTGCTCCTGCCGGTCGCGGTCGTCCTGGTCGCGCTCGCGTTCCTCCTGCTCCCGGTCACGGTCCTGCCGCTCCCGGTCGCGGTCCTGCTCGGCGCGGTCACGGTCGCGCTGCTCACGATCGCGGTCACGCTCCACGCGGTCGCGATCCGGCTGGCGACGGTCCCGCTCACCCTGTTGCATCTGACGCTCGCGATCGTCGCGATCGCGGTCCCTGTCGATGCGGTCCTCCGCCTTGGGTGGCGCCAACAGCTCGAGCTCTTCTTCCTGAGAGCGGTCCGCCATCGGGGCGTCACCTCCGTTCGTACGCGATGCCCCACCGTATCGGCGCGCGGTGCCACCCGGGCCCCGCTATCCACAGCCCCGCGATTCCGCGGAGTCGCCGGCCGCCGCAGGTCTGCGTCGTACACCCTGCCGGTCGGCTCGACGGCGACCCGGTACGACGGCGACCGCCGGTCGGTGCGGCCGCTACCGGGTTCCCGCCGCGGAACCGTCACCCGACCCGGCAAGCGTCGCCGAGCGCGGTAGCCCCGGGTCAGTCGCGGCCGCGGTCCGGGCCGTCGGAGTCCATGCTCCGCGGCCGCTGTTGCCGGAGCGGTCAGGGAGCGGTAATCGGAAGAAGGTCCTCAGCGGGCGGTCGCTGCGGTGTAGTGGATGCATGAGGTTGCCGAAGCCGCCGACGGAGGAGTCGTTCCGTTCGCCGCTGCACCAACCGCGGGTGGCGACCGTCATCGGTCGCTGGCTGGGCATCGCGATCACGATCTGCTTCCTGACCGGACTGATCAGCCACTTCCACCAGGACACGCCGAGCTGGTTGTCGTTCCCGACCCGGCCGGTCTGGGCGTACCGCGTGACGCAGGGCCTGCACGTGGTCTCCGGCACGGTGGCGATCCCGCTGCTGCTGGCGAAGCTGTGGACGGTCTACCCGAAGCTGTTCGCCAAGCTGCCCACCCGGCCGAGCCGCGAGACCCTCCAGATGGTCGCGGAGCGTGGCTCGATCCTCGTCCTCGTCGCGAGCACGGCGCTGCAGCTGTTCATC
>DASXRB010000585.1:0-4409 GCA_036506875.1 Kribbellaceae bacterium
GTCCGGCGTCTTCAGCGCGAACACCTCGACGCCCTTGAAGGCGCGCTTGGCGATCCCGGTGAGGGTGCCGGCGGGCGGCATCTCCAGGATGCCGGTGACCTTGAGATCGGCCATCGTCTCCATGCACAGGTCCCAGCGCACCGGGGCGCTGACCTGCTTGACGATCCGGCGCAGCACCTCGCGGCCGTCGTGCACGACCTGGCCGTCGGCGTTGGAGATCAGCCGGGTGCGCGGGTCGTGCACCGAGACCGCGCGGGCGTAGCGGTCGAGCACGTCGACCGCGGGCTGCATGTGGTGGGTGTGGAACGCGCCGGCCACCGACAGCGGTCGCAGCCGGGCGCTCGGCGGCGGGTCGTCGTGCAGGGCCGCCAGCTGCTCGACCGTGCCGGCCGCGACCAGCTGGCCCGGGCCGTTGTCGTTGGCGGGGGTCAGGCCGTGCTCGGCGAGCTTGGCCAGCACCACCTCGCGGTCGCCGCCGAGCACCGCGGTCATCGAGGTCGCGGTCTGCGCCGCGGCGGCCGCCATCGTCTTGCCGCGCTCGCGGACCAGCACCATCGCCTGCTCGGCGGTGATCACGCCGACGCCGGCCGCGGCGGCGAGCTCGCCGACGCTGTGCCCGGCGACCGCGCCGATCCGGCCGAACCACTCGGCCGGGTGCGGGAACACCGACAGCGCGGAGACCAGGGCGGAGGCGACGAGCAGCGGCTGGGCGATCGCGGTGTCACGGATGGTGTCCGCGTCGGCCTCGGTGCCGTAGTGGGCAAGGTCGAGGCCGGCGACCGCGGACAGCCAGTTCAGCCGGTCGGCGAAGGCCGGGTCCTCCAGCCAGGGCGCGAGGAATCCAGGAGTCTGAGCGCCTTGTCCCGGCGCGACCATAACGAGCACGTGACCAACTCTCCCTGAGCCGACACCCCGCGCGGGCGAGGACTCAGACGAATCTCGCCCGCAAACTTCTGTAGAGATCCTACAAAGAGTGCGTCGTGAGCTCGGGCGCGAGCAGCCGGCCGAGCGCGAGCGCGAGCCGCAGCGTGAAGGCGTCCCGCGGGTTGGCCGGGTAGTGACCGGTGATTTCGCCGACCCGGCGCAGCCGGTACCGCACGGTGTTGGCGTGCACGAACAGGGCCCGTGCGGTGGCCTCGATCGACCCGCCGTTGTCGAGGTACGTCGCCACCGTTTCCAGCAGGACGCCGTCACCCGCGGTGAGCGGACTGTACACGTCGGACACGAGCTGCCGCCGGGCGTGGCCGTCGCCGGCCAGCGACCGCTCGGGGAGCAGCTCGTCGGCCGCGACCGGCCGCGGCGCGTCCGGCCACGCGGGTGCGGCGCGCAGGCCGGCGACCGCGGCGCGCGCCGACGTGACCGCCGCCATCAGGTCCGGTACGTCGGGCCCGACCACGACCGGCCCGGGCCCGAACCAGGAAGCGATAGTTTGTGCAACTTCGACAGGTTTAGCCGTACCCCCTAGTACCACGACCAGCCGGTCGCCCTGGATCGCGCACAGCGCGTCCATGCCCTCGGCCCGGGCCGCGTCCCGGATCGCGTCGGCGACGTCCCCGCTGCCGGGCGCGGCCTCCGGCGGCCGCCCGACCACGACGGCGACCCGGCTGTCCGTCGTACCGCCGTTGCCCGGGTGCCCCGACCAGCCGAGCGCGGCGGCGCGGGAGCGCACCGATTCGTCGGCCTCGCCGCGGATCACCGAGTCCACGACGAGCGCCTCCAGCCGGGCGTCCCAGGCGCCGCGCATCTCGGCCGCCTGCGCGTAGACGGTGGCGGCGGCGAACGCGACCTCGCGCGCGTAGCGCTGCATCGCCTGGCCGATCACCGGCACGTCCTCAGCCGGCAGCAGGTCGCCGATCGTCTCCTCGATCAGGTCGATCGTGGTGCGCACCAGGTCGACGGTCTGGTGCAGCTTGATCACCCGGGCGAACTCGCGTGGCGCCGAGCCGAACATCTTCGTCGGCACGCTGGAGTGCTCGTCGGGGTCGCGGTACCACTCGATGAACGCCGCGATACCGCCCTGCACGACCAGGCCGATCCAGGACCGGTCCTGCGCGGACAGCTCGCTGAACCACGGCAGCCGCTGCTCCATCGCGCGCATCGCGGCGGTGGACAGCTCGCCGGTGGCGCGCTGCAGCCGGTCCGCCCGGGCGCGGCGCGCGGCCTGCTCGGGGGACAGCCGCGGCCGTCCGCGGCGCTTGGGCTCGGTCTGGCGTGGGGCCATGCCGTCGAGCGTACGGGTCACATCCCGTGCGCCATGATGGGGTGCATGGCGGACAAGGGCGCGCAGGACGAGGCGGTCGCGGCGCTGCGGATGATCGGGTTCTACCTGGAGCGGGACCGGCAGCCGACGCACCGGGTGCGCGCCTACCGCAAGGCCGCCGACACGATCGAGGCGCTGTCCTCGGCCGAGGTCCGGGCCCGCCGCCGCGCCGGCACGCTGACCGAGCTGCCGGGTATCGGCCCGAAGACCGAGAGCGTGATCGTCGAGGTGATGAACGGCGAGCCGTCGTCGTACCTGACGAAGCTGCAGGGCGCGGCGGGTCCGCTGACCGCCGGCGGCCACGCGCTGCGGGCCCAGCTGAAGGGCGACCTGCACCTGCACTCGGACTGGTCCGACGGCGGCAGCCCGATCGAGGAGATGGCCCGCACCGCGCAGCGGCTGGGCCACGACTACATGGTGCTCACCGACCATTCGCCGCGGCTCACCGTCGCCAACGGCCTGTCCCGCGAGCGCCGGCTCAAGCAGCTCGACGTGGTGGCGGCGATCAACGCGAAGCTGGACGGCTTCCGGATCCTGAACGGTATCGAGGTCGACATCCTCGAGGACGGCTCGCTGGACTGCGACGCCGACATCCTGGCCCGGCTGGAGGTGGTCGTCGCCAGCGTGCACTCGAAGCTGCGGATGGCCGCCGACGAGATGACGCACCGGATGGTGCGCGCGGTCGCGAACCCGCACGTGGACGTGCTCGGGCACTGCACCGGCCGGCTGATCAGGGGAGAGCGCGGGACCCGGCCGGAGTCGCAGTTCGACGCCGAGGTGGTGTTCGAGGCCTGCAGGCGGTTCGGGGTCGCGGTCGAGATCAACTCGCGTCCCGAGCGGCTGGACCCGCCGCGGCGGCTGCTGCGGACGGCGGTGGAGACCGGCTGCGTGTTCGCCGTCGACACCGACGCGCACGCGCCGGGGCAGCTGGACTGGCAGGTCTACGGCTGCGAGCGCGCCGAGGAGTGCGAGGTGCCGGCGGAGCGGATCGTCAACACGTGGGATGCCTCCCGGCTCCTGGAATGGACGGCGTCATGAGCAACCTCGAACGCGACCCCGCCGAGCAGTCCTGCGCCGGCCGCCCGTCCGAAGGACCGGTGACCGAGCTGCTGGAGCCGCGCACGGTCTGGCTGGGCCGCACCCAGCAGGTGCGCCGGCTGCTGCCGCACAAGGAGCGCCGGATGGTCGGCGCCTGGTGCTTCGTCGACCACTACGGCCCGGACGACATCACCGGCCGGCCGGGCATGTGGGTGCCGCCGCACCCGCACTCCAGCCTGCAGACGGTCAGCTGGCTGTTCCGGGGGCTGATCCTGCACCGCGACAGCGCCGGCAACGAGGCGCTGGTCCGCCCCGGCGAGCTCAACATCATGACGGCCGGCCCCGGCATCGCGCACTCGGAGGAGTCGCACGAGCAGCAGGCCAACCCGGTCGTGCACGGCGCCCAGCTGTGGGTCGCGCTCCCCGACGGCGTGCGCAACAGCGTCGCACCGCGCTTCGACCAGTACGACGACCTGCCGGAACTGTCCTTGGACGGCCTTCGCGGCACGGTGATGATCGGCTCCGTGGGCGGTGTCGAGTCGCCGGCGACGTCGTACACGCCGCTCGTCGGCGCGGACCTCACGGTCGACGCGGCCGCCTCGCTGCCGCTCACGCCGGCGTACGAGTACGCCGTGCTGGTGATCGACGGGCCGGTGACGGTCGAGAACCAGCGGGCCGAGGTGGGGGAGATGGTGTACGCCGGTCTCGGGCGCTCGTCGCTGGCGCTGTCCGGGCCGGGGCGGGTGCTGCTGCTCGGCGGGGAGCCGTTCGAGGAGGAGATCGTGATGTGGTGGAACTTCATCGGCCGCAGCCACGACGAGATCGTTGCCCTCCGCAATGAGTGGAACGCGGGCCTGACCGGCGGTCCCACCGATCGCTTCGGCGTCGTCCGCGGCTTCGCCGGCGACCCGCTGTTCGCCCCGGCGCTGCCGAACAGCACCCTCAAGCCCCGCGGCCGCACCCGCTGACGGCCGATGCACGACGGTCCTACAGCAGGTCGTGCTCGTGGGCGTAGGCCGCGGCGGCGGTGCGGGACGGTACGTCGATCTTCGTGAAGATGTTGGTCAGGTGCCGTGCGACGGTCTTGTCACTCAGCACCAGACGGCGCGCG
>DASXRB010000586.1:0-3303 GCA_036506875.1 Kribbellaceae bacterium
GGCGTGACCCGCACCGCGCCGGACGTCACCATGAACACCTCCGTCCGGTCCAGCGTGTGCGGCTCCGGGACGTCCGTCCCGGGCGCCGCCGTGAGGCGCCAGGTGCACACGTCGCCCGAGCCGCGGCTCGGCGCGGCCAGCGCGGTGAACTCGATTCCCGGAACCTCGAAACGCGGCGCCTCGGCCGCGCGGATGACCGTCATGGTCCCTCCTAGATAGACAAGCTGACTTGCACAAGTTAGCTTGTCTATCGTGACGAAGGCAACGGATTTCGGGATCCTGCTCGGCCTGGCCTACCAGGGCTTCGCGGGCGAGCTGCGCGAGGCGCTGGCCGCGGCCGGGTTCGACGACCTCGGCCGGTCCGACGGTTACGTGCTGCGTGCCGTCGACGCGGAGGCGCTGACCGTCAGCGAGCTCGCCGAGCGGCTCGGGATCAGCAAGCAGGGCGCCGGCCAGGTCGTCGACGACCTGGAGCGCCGCGGGTACGTCGAGCGGCACCCCGACCCGGACGACCGCCGGGCGCGACTGCTGCGCCCGGCCGAGCGCGGTACCGCCCTGCTCGCCGCGGCCCGCCGGTTCCACCGCTCCTACGAGCGACGCCTGGCCCGCGACCACGGCGCGGACACGGTTCAGTCGCTCCGCGCGCTGCTGGCCGCGATCGCGGGCATGCCGGACGACGGCCCGGCGGCCGGCCCACGACAGCGCACGCTGCGCATCTGACGCCGCACGGCCTAAGGCGCGACACCCTCCGGCGTGCCGGTGGCCAGCTCGACGCGGTAGCCGTCCGGGTCCTGCAGCGTGAGGGCCTGGACCGGCGCGGTCGCCGCCGTCCGCGGGTGGACCTCGCCGTGCACGACGTGCAGTTCCTCGGCCCGCCCGTACAGGTCGGCGATCGACGCGTCGGCCATCAGGCAGATACTCACCGTCCCGGCCGCGGCGGGTGTGCCCGGGCGGAGCCGGATGGCCTGGGCTCCGACGAGCAGCGACACCTCGCCCTCGTGGTCGGTGGTCGCGTGCGAGCCGGTCACCTTGGACCACCACTCGCGGCTCTTGTCGAGGTCGGAGACGGTCAGGACGACATGGTCGAGGTACGTGGTGTGGATCTTCATCGGGTGCTCCCTCCCACGTTTCCGACTGTCCTACGCACCTCCGTCCCGCGTCCAGACCGTGTCAGTCCACCAGGGCGGCGTAGCTGATCACGCCGCGGCGGATCTCGTCGACGACCGCGCGGGCCGTCGTACGCAACGGACCACGACCCGCCGCGTCCGCGACCTGCTCGGTGAGGTCGATCAGCTGCTTGACCCAGCGCACGAAGTCGCCCGCGGCCAGGTCGGACTCGTACAGCACCTCGCTCAGCGTCGCGCCGGACGCCCACCGGAACGCCGGCCAGCAGAACCCGAGGTCCATCGGCCGCAGGAAGTCCACCCGCATGTCGCGCTCCAGCGCGCTCAGCTCGCGCCAGATCACGCCCATCTGCTCCAGCGCCGAGCGCGCCGCCCCACCGGGCAGCCGTGGCGACGTCGGGTCGTCCGGCGACCTCGACTCGTACACCAGCGCGGCCAGCGCGCCGGCCAGCTCCGGCACCGTCAGGTCGTCGAACACGCCGACCCGCAGGCACTCGGCCGCCACCAGGTCGAGCTCGGCGTAGATCCGCGACAGCCGGTCGCCGGCCTGGGTGGTCTGGTCGCCGTCCAGGTAGTGCAAGGCGTCCAGCACGTGGCACACCCGGTCGAACTGGCGCGCGATCGTGTTCGTGCGCTGCTCGATCTTGCGCTGCACGTCGCGGGTCTCGCGCTCCAGCCGGATGTACCGCTCCGCCCAGCGGGCGTGGTCCTCGCGGTCGGAGCAGCCGTGGCACGGGTGCGCGCGCAGCTCGGCCCGCATCCGCTTCAGCTCCGGGTCGTCGGCCGCCGCGACCGCGTCACCGGCCCTGGCCGCGCGCGCCGACGGCGGCAGGTCGTCGGTGATCAGGTCGGTGCGGTTGCGCAGCACCTGGGCCAGGTCGCGGCGCTGCTGCGGGTTGCGCGGGTTGAACTTCGACGGCACCCGCATCTTGCCCAGCGCCTCGACCGGCCGCGGGAAGTCCACCATCGACAGCCGCCGGACCTGCCGGTCGACGGTCAGCACGGTCGGCCGCGGGCCTTCCCGCTCGGACTTCATGCCCGGGTCGAGGACCAGCGCGATACCGGCGCTGCGACCGGCCGGGATCCGGATGATGTCACCGATGCGCAGGCTCTCCAGCGCCTGCTGCGCCTCGGCCCGCTTGTCGGTCTTGCGCCGGCGCGCCCCGGACGCCTCGTACTCGCTGATCTTCCGGCGCAGCCGCGCGTACTCCACGAAGTCGCCGAGGTGGCACTCCACCGCCTCGGCGTACCCCTCCAGGGCCTCGGTGTTGCGGTGCACCTGCCGGGCCAGCCCGACCACCGCCTGGTCGGACTGGAACTGCGCGAACGACAGCTCCAGCATGTCCCGCGCGCGCGACCGCCCCACCTGCCGCACCAGGTTGACCGCCATGTTGTACGACGGGGTGAACGACGACCGCAGCGGGTACGTACGGGTCGAGGCGAGACCGGCCACCGCGCGCGGGTCGAACCCGGGCTGCCACAGCACCACCGCGTGACCCTCGACGTCGATGCCGCGCCGCCCGGCCCGGCCGGTGAGCTGGGTGTACTCCCCCGGGGTGATGTCGGCGTGCGTCTCGCCGTTCCACTTCGACAGCTTCTCCAGTACGACGGTGCGCGCCGGCATGTTGATGCCCAGGGCAAGCGTCTCGGTGGCGAACACGACCTTGATCAGGCCGCGCGCGAACAGCTCCTCCACGCACTCCTTGAACGCGGCGAGCATGCCGGCGTGGTGCGCGGCGATGCCGCGGCTGAGCCCCTCGGCCCACTCGTGGTACCCGAGCACGCCGAGATCCTCGTCCGGGATGTCGCCGGTCCGCTCGGCGATCACCCGCCTGATCTCGTCGCGCTCGGTCGTGCTGGTGAGCCGCAGGCCGGAGCGGAGGCACTGCGTCATCGCCGCCTCGCAGCCGGCCCGGCTGAAGATGAAGTAGATCGCCGGCAGCAGTGCCTCACTGTCCAGCTGGTCCACCACGTCCGTGCGGTACGGCGTGAAGTGGTTGCGGGACGGGCGGTCGCGGGGCAGGTCGCGCCGGCGCCGCGGCCGCCGCGAGTCGTCCCGGAACACCCGGTTGTCGTCGCGCGCGATCCGCACCAGCTGCGGGTTCACGATGTCCTTGCCGAGGGTCTTCTTGGCCGGGTTGCCGGTGCGCGCGGTCGGCGCCTCGTGCGCGAACAGGTC
>DASXRB010000587.1:0-2552 GCA_036506875.1 Kribbellaceae bacterium
CTGGCCCGGACCACGGCCTTCGCGGCGCTGCTGGCCACCGGGGTCCAGGGCGGCTACTACACGCTCGCGACCTGGCTGCCGTCGTACCTGAAGAAGGACCGCGGGCTGACCGTGGTCGGCACCGGCGGCTACCTCACGTTCCTGATCACGGGGGCGTTCTGCGGTTACCTGACCGGCGGGCTGCTGACCGACCGGATCGGGCGGAAGCGGACATTCGTGCTGTTCGCCGCGCTGTCGGCGGTGCTGCTCGTCGCGTACACCCGGATCCCGGCGGGAGCCGACGGGCTGGTGCTGGTGCTCGGGTTCCCGCTGGGGTTCTCGGCGTCGGCGATCTTCAGCGGGTTCGGGTCGTTCCTGGCCGAGCTGTACCCGGTGGCGGTGCGCGGCACCGGCCAGGGCTTCACCTACAACTTCGGCCGCGGCGTGGGCGCGTTCTTCCCGGCCACAGTGGGCTTCCTGGCCGGTACCGGGCTGGGCATCGGCGGTGCGATGGTGTTCGGTGCGGCCGGGTACGCCCTCGCGGTGCTGGCGCTACTCGGGCTGCCGGAGACCCGCGGCCGGGAGCTGAGCTGAGGTGGTGGCGATGGCGAGGTCCGCAACGGGCGCGGCACCCCGGGACCGGTGCCGGCGAGCTGGGCGTACGACGTACTGCTGTTCTGCCAGCGCAACCCGCGTCCCTGCCCGGTGCTCGATGTGACCGACCCGGGATCGTTCCGTACGACGCTCGCCCCCGAGGCGGACCTGCGCACCGACCTGCCGTCGTACCGGATCTGGCGCGACGGCGAGCTGGACCGCCCGGACTTCGGCGACCCGGTGGTGATGCGGCGCGGTGACGTCCCGGTGTTCTGGGCCTGCGGCGTCACCCGCAGGCGGCGGTGCTGGCCTCCCGGCCGCCGTTCGCGATCACCCACGCGCCCGGGCACATCTTCGTCACCGACATGACCGACTCGGCCTACCAACTGGCCTGAGGGTTGCGTTTGGGTATCGGGGTGGGCGGCGGCGGGTGCACGGACACCGGTGCCGGGTTTACTCTCCGCGCATGCGAGAGGGGCGGGGCTGGGGCGACGGCCCTCGCCGCGGCGTGCTGGCCGCGACGGGCGCGGTGGCGCTGTCGGCCGTCACGCTCGCGCTCGTCGTGCTGGCGTCCTCGGCGGGCAGCGTGCACCCGGTCTCGGAGAGTACGGCGACCGCGAAGCAGCGGCAGGGCTCGATCCCGCCGCAGAACCCGACGCCGACGCCGTCCGGGTCGCCGCCGAACCTGCTGCCGCCGGGCAAGCCGTGGGACGTGCCCGGCTGGCTGATCACCGCGATCCAGCTGGTGCTGCTCGGGGTGCTGGTGACCGGGATCGTGCTGCTGGTCCGCGTGGTCATGCGCGCGATCGTCTCGGTGGTCCGCGAGATCGAGCTGCCGGAGAGCGAGAGCACCGACGCGTCGCACTGGCAGAAGGTCGCCCGCGCCGAGGCGTCGGATGCGGTGGCGGAGGGCGGCGACGCCATGATGGCGAGTGGTACGCCGGCGAACGCGATCGTCGCGTGCTGGCTCGCGCTGGAGCGGGCCGCGGCGTCGGCCGGGGTGAACCGGCGGCCGTCGGAGACGCCGGCCGAGTTCACCCTGCGGGTACTCGGCGCGGTCGACGTCCCGGCGGCGCCGCTGGAACGGCTGGCCGACCTGTACAAGGAGGCGCGGTTCTCGGTGCACGGGCTGGGCGAGCCGGCCCGCGCGGAGGCGCGGCGCGCGCTGGACGAGCTGCGGCAGGCGCTGCGCGACGCCCCGGTGGCATGGCGATGAGGCGGCTGCTCCGCGAGCCGGTCGTCGTATACGGCGGCACAGCGCTGGCGGCCGCGCTCGCCGCGATGGTCGTGCTGCGGATCGGTGGCTACCCGCTGCGGCCGGGGTGGTTCCTGGCGGCCGCGGTCGCCGCGGCTGCCGTCTCGCTCACCACCCGGCAGCTCGGCGGTGCGGTCGCCGAGACCGACTGGCCGGAACGCGTCGAGGCCGGGCTGCGGCCGCTCGGCGGCGAGCGCCGGGTGCAGTACCTGGCGACCTGGGTGCGGGAGGCCCGGCAGAACCCGGACACGTTCACCGACCGGATCCGGCCGGTGCTGTACGAGGCCGTCCGCGCCCGGCTGCTGCGCGGGCACGGGATCGACCTGACGACCGACCCGGGCGCTGCCCGGGCGGTGACCGGCGACCGGCTGTGGCGGATCGTCACCGGCCGCGAGCCCTGGCAACCGACGTACGAGGAGCTCACCGCGGTGATCGACACGGTGGAGGGGTTGTGACGGACATGACGGAGACGGCCGCCGTACCAGCACTGGCCGACGTGTCGGCTTTGTGCACGCAGGTTCTGGCTGGGGTCGAAAAGGCGGTGGTGGGCAAGCACCATCCGCTCGAGCTGGTGCTGGCCGGGATCCTGGCCGGCGGGCACGTGCTGCTGGAGGACTTCCCCGGGCTCGGCAAGACGCTGGCCGCGCGGTCGTTCGCGCAGGCGCTCGGCCTGGACTTCCGGCGGGTGCAGTTCACGCCCGACCTGCTGCCGTCCGACGTGACC
>DASXRB010000588.1:0-12937 GCA_036506875.1 Kribbellaceae bacterium
ACGATCTCGTCGTCGGTGTAGTCGGCGGTCTGGGTGGCGAACAGGTCCTGCCGGGCGTCCTTGTCGCCGCCGGGGCCGGTGAAGCCCTGCTCGTCGCCGTAGTACACCACCGGCTGGCCGCGGGTCAGGTACATCAGCGAGTGCGCGAGCTGGTCACGCTCGAGGAGCTCGGCGTCCGTGGTGCCGGGCAGGTCCAGGAAGTGGCCGATCCGGCCCATGTCGTGGTTCCCCAGGAAGGTGGGGAGCTGGTACGCGTTCGAGTCGGTGTCGGTGTAGTAGTCGTCGGAGGTGAAGAAGTCGCGCAGCTGCGCGGTCGGCTTGCCCTGCGCGAACGCGGTCGCGTTCTGCTGGAAGCCGAAGTCGAGCGTGGCCTGCAGCTTGCCCTTCGTGGTGAACGGCGACATCAGCCGCGGGTCGGCGTCGAAGACCTCGCCGAACATGAAGAACTTGTCTTTGCCGGCGGCCTTCGCGGCGGCCAGGATCGCGGGGGAGAACTTCTGCCAGAACTCCAGGTTGACGTGCTTGACGGTGTCGATCCGGAACCCGTCGATGCCCATCGTGGCCCAGGACTTGTAGATGTCGATCATCCCGTCCAGCACCCGCGGCTGCTCGGTGAACAGGTCGTCCAGCCCGACGAAGTCGCCGTACTCGCTGGACTCGCCGGCGAACGTCGAGTTGCCGCGGTTGTGGTAGACGGTGCGGTGGTTCAGCCAGGCCGGCACCTTGACGGTCGCGTCCTGGGTGGTGCGGAAGTACGGCTGGTACGGGAACGAGGTCTCGGGGTCGAGTGTCGGGAAGGTGGTGCCGCCCGCGTACGTCTTGTCGTCGAAGGTGTTGCCGTCGGCGTCCTTGTAGGGGTAGTCGGTCTTGTTGCGGTAGGTGTACTGGCCGGCGTCGACGTAGTCGACCACGTCCGCGGTGTGGTTGGTGATGATGTCGAAGAAGACCTTCATGCCCTTGGCGTGCGCCTGGCTGACCAGCCGGGTCATGTCCGCGTTGGTGCCCAGGTGCGGGTCGATCTGGGTGAAGTCGGTGATCCAGTAGCCGTGGTACCCGGCGCTCACGTTCGCGCCCTCACCCTGCACGGGCCGGTTCTTGAACGACGGGGTCAGCCAGATCGCGGTGGTGCCGAGGGACTTGATGTAGTCGAGCTTCCCGATCAGCCCGGCCAGGTCACCGCCGTGGTAGAAGCCCTTGTCCTCGGGGTCGTAGCCGGTGGTGAGCCGGTCGCCGGTCAGGCCGTCGCGGTCGTTCGACGGGTCGCCGTTCGCGAACCGGTCGGCCATCACGAAGTAGAACCGCTCCCGGGTCAGGTCGTTGCGCAGGCTCGGCGTGGCCAGGTCCCGGTCGGCCTGGGTGACGGCCGGGCCGGCGAGGTCGAGCGGCGCGACGGCGACGCGGTGCGTGGTGTCGTCGTACGAGAACCGCAGGCGCGCGGGACCGGCGATCCGCAGCGGGATGTTCGCGCCGCCGAGGACCCCGTCGGCGCCGTAGTTCTCGTCCCAGCTGCCGTTGATCGTGACCTTGTACTCGTATGCGCCGGCCGGGACGGTGAAGTCGCGTCGGTACGACGTCCCGCCGGCCGGCGTCAGCTCGGACTGCGGGCAGGACGGCTGCCAGTCGCCCGGGCAGCCCAGCTCGGACTGCAGCGACCCGGCGATCGTGACGACGCGGTCGGCGGCGGTGGCCCGGGGGAGCGGTACGGCGACCAGGCCGGCCGCGGCGGTGGTGGTGACGGCGAGTGCGGCGACCGCCCGGCGGACGAGGGTGGCAGGCATGGCGGGGTCCCCTCCCTGGAATCGACGACCTCTCGGACGCTAATCCCTCACCGCCCCGGGTGGAAGGCTATGGAGTGGAACGTTCAACACGCCGTCATTCCTCGCCGAGCGCGCGGGCGAGCTCGTCCCGGCCCATCTTCGAGCGGCCGGGCAGATCACGGCGCTGTGCCTCCCTGTAGAGCTCCTGCCGGGTCTTCGGCGTCGCGGCGCCCGTGCGCTTGCGCTGCGCCACGGCCGCGCCCTGCTTGCCGAGCGCCGTACGGGTCTTGGACGGCAGGTGCGCGATCGTCCGCTCCGACTGTGCCGCCTTCTGGGCCTTCTTCACGTTCTTGCGTGCGGCCTCACGCTGCTTCTGAGTAGCCATGCACCCGCCGTACCCGCCACGCCTCAGGTCAAGCGGTGTGCCTTCAGCCGAGCAGGTCCGCGGCCAGCTCCCGCACGTACTCGGTGGCGCGGCGGTGGAGGCCGCCGCCGAACGTGATGCGGGCGACGCCGAGCTTCGCCAGGTCGGCGATCGACGGGCCGTCCGGGGTGTGGAAGGCGTTGACCGGTGCGCCGACCTCGCGGACGAACGCGGCCAGCGCGTCGGCCGGGGCGAGGATCGGGTACACGCAGTCCGCGCCGGCGTCCAGGTAGGCCCTGGCCCGCCGCACACCCACCGCGACCGGTCCCTGCGGGCCGGGGTCCCGGCCGCCGAGGAAGGTGTCCACCCGGGCGTTGATCACCAGCGCGTCGCCGGCGGCGGCCCGGACCCCGGCCAGCCACGCGGCCTGCTCGCCGGCGTCGCGCAGCGCGTGCGTCGCCGGGTCGGAGTCCTCCAGGTTGCAACCCGCCGCGCCCGCGGCGAGCAGCCGGTCGGCCAGCTCGGCGGCGGACAGGCCGTACCCGGCCTCGATGTCCGCGGTCACCGGTACGTCCACCGCCCGGCAGATCCGCGCCACCGCCGCGAACATCTCGTCCGCCGGCGTCCGCTGGCCGTCGTCGTACCCGAGGGTCGCCGCGACCGCGCTGCTGGACGTGGCCAGCGCGGCGGCGCCCGCCTCGGCGAACACCTTCGCGCTGACCGCGTCCCACGCGTTCGGCAGCACCACCGGACGACCCGGCACGTGCAGCGACCGCAGCAGCTCCGCACTCACGGCTGGTACGACCCCGGCGTCCAGGCGCGGGTGGCGACCCCGATCCGGTTCCACGCGTTGATCATGACCAGGACGCTGATCAGCTGGGCCAGCGTCGCGTCGCCGAAGTGCTTGGCCGCCTCGGCGTACACGTCCTCCGGCACGAAGCCGTCGGTCAGCACCGTGACCGCCTCGGTCAGCGCCAGCGCGGCCCGCTCGGCCTCGGTGAAGTACGGCGTCTCCCGCCACACCGGGAGTGCGTAGATCCGCTGCTCGGTCTCGCCCGCGGCCCGGGCGTCCTTGGTGTGCATGTCCACGCAGTACGCGCAGCCGTTGATCTGCGAGGCGTGGATCCGGACCAGCTCGGCCAGGCCCTTGTCCAGGTCGCCCTGCCGCGAGGCCGCGTCGAGGGTGTTCATCACCTTGCTGAAGCGGGGAGCGTGGGCGTCGAAGTCCATCCGTACCGGAATGTCGTAGTTCGTCATGTCCCTCAACCTACGTGTCGATTAGCCCAGCCACACGGTCCATTCCGCAGCCAGTTGATTGGGCCAATCAGGTCAGCCGGCGGATGACGTAGCGGGCGCCGGCCGCCTCGGTCAGCTCGTGGCCGCGCATCCGGCACCAGGCGGGGATGTCGGTCGCGGCGGCCGGGTCGTCGGCGAGTACGACGATCCGCTCGCCGACCGCGACGTCGCCGATCCGCCGGGCCAGCGTGATCACCGGCAGCGGGCACAGCTGCCCGCGGCAGTCCAGCTCCAGCGCGGCGGCCGTCACAGCCCCACCCCGGCGCGGATCCGCGCCACCACGCCCGGGAGCACGGTCGCGAAGCGGTCGACCTCGTCGTACGTCGTGTCCCGCCCGAGCGAGACCCGCACGTTGCCGTGGGTGAGGACGCCCATCGCGGCCAGCACGTGCGAGGGCCGCAGCGTGCTCGCCGTGCACGCCGAGCCGCTGGACACCGCGAAGCCCTCCGCGTCCAGCGCGGTCACCAGCGCCTCGCCGTCCACGTACAGGCAGGAGAACGTGAGGATGTGCGGCAGCCGGTCGTCCGGGTCGCCGGTGAGCTCCACGTCCGGCACCTCGGCCTCGATCCGCTTGCGCAGCCCGTCGATCCAGCCGCGGTGCCGCGCGTCCAGCTCCGCGGCCTCGGCACGCCGGGCCTGCAGCGCGGCGGCCGCGGCCAGCACCGCCGGGATGTCCGGGTGGCCGGGCGCCAGGCCGTCCTCGCGTTCCTCGACCGGCCAGACCGGGAGCAGCCGGACGTTCTTGCGCACCGCGAGCACGCCGACGCCGGCGGGACCGCCCCACTTGTGCGCGCTCGCCGCCAGCGCGGACCACGCCGGCGGCACCTGCTCGTGCCCGGCGGTGGCCGCCGCGTCCACGAGCAGCGGTACGCCGTGCGCCGCGCATGCCTCCGCGGCCGGCGCCACCGGTTGCCGGGTGCCCACCTCGTGGTTCGCGGACTGCAGCGCCGCCAGCGCCGTACCCGGTCTCGCCACCGCGGCGGCGAACGCGCCGGGATCGACCCGGCCGAGCCGGTCGACCGCGACCTCGTCCGGCTCACCCGCGACCGCGGCCGCGTGCAGCACCGCCGAGTGCTCGACCGCGCTGTGCACGACGCGGGACCCGGTACGACGCCGGGCCGCGGCGATCGCGGTCACACCGGCGTGCAGGGCCGTCGTACCCGAAGAGGTGAAGCGGACCTCGTCCGGGCGGGCGCCGAGGGCGTCCGCGACGACCTCGCGGGCGTTGTCCCACAGCAGCCGCGCGGTGCGGCCCTCGTGGTGCAGCCGGGCCGGGTCGGCCCAGCCGGAGTCGAGAGCGGCGAGCAGCGTCTCGCGGGCGGCCGGGTGCAGCGGCTCGGACGACGCCGCGTCGAGGTAGGCACGGGTGCTCACACCGGCCACGGTACGACCCCGGAAAGTGTGGCCAACATCCCCGTGACCTGGGCGCGTCGTGCGCTGTGGGGTCCAGTAGTGTTTGGTCGTCAGTCTCACCCTGGGAAGAAAGGCGCCCCGTGACACACCCGGCTAGGTCGCGCTGGACACGACCTTCGCGCCGCCTCACCGCCCTCGGGGTGGTGCTGACCGGTGCCCTGCTGTTGACCGGATGCTCCGCGGAGACCACCCAGCAGTGGAAGCGGCTCGGTCTGCCCCCGGGCGCGTCGGACCGCACCGACCACGTGGAGTCGTTCTGGGTCGGCACCTGGATCGCCGCGCTGATCATCGGTGTCATGGTGTGGGGGCTGATCCTCTACGCCGTCGTCCGCTACCGCCGCCGTGACGAAGCGGCCCCGAAGCAGGTGCGGTACAACCTGCCGCTCGAGGCGCTGTACACGCTGGCGCCGTTCGCCATCATCGGCGCGCTGTTCTTCTGGACCGAGACCGTCGGCGACAAGGCGGTCGCGATGACCGACCACCCGGCGCACACGATCAACGTGGTCGGCCAGCAGTGGCAGTGGACGTTCAACTACGGCGACCAGGTCCCGGGTGAGACCGAGAAGGGCGTGTGGGAGACCGGCACGCTGTCCGAGCCGGCCACCCTGTGGCTGCCGGTCAACGAGTCGATCCAGTTCGACCTGACCTCGCCGGACGTCATCCACTCGTTCTGGGTGCCGGCGTTCTACTTCAAGCGGGACGTGATCCCCGGACACCCCAACACGTTCCAGCTGACCCCGACCAAGACCGGGACCTTCGCCGGCAAGTGCGCCGAGCTGTGCGGGCTGTACCACTCGCGGATGACCTTCACCGTCAAGGTGGTCAGCCCGGCCGAGTACGCCGCGCACCTGGCCGACCTGGCCGCGAAGGGCCAGACCGGTGCCGCGGTCGGCGGCAAGGACGCCACCACGATCAGCGGCAACAACCCGGAGGGCGAGAAGTGACCGAGTACGTCGAGCGCACCGCGCTCCCGACGGCCACCGCCGTCCCGCGCCGCCGCACCAAGGGGCAGATCGCGATCAGGTGGATGACCACGACCGATCACAAGCTGATCGGGCACCTGTACCTGCTGACCTCGTTCGCGTTCTTCCTGATCGGCGGCGTGATGGCGCTGCTGATCCGCGCCGAGCTGGCCGAGCCCGAGCTGCAGATCGTGAACGAGGAGGTCTACAACCAGCTGTTCACGATGCACGGCACGATCATGCTGCTGCTGTTCGCGACGCCGCTGTTCGTCGGCTTCGCCAACGTCATCATGCCGCTGCAGATCGGCGCCCCGGACGTCGCGTTCCCGCGGCTCAACATGCTGAGCTACTGGATGTTCCTGTTCGGCGGCCTGGTGACGATCAGCGGGTTCTTCACCCCGGGCGGCGCGGCCGACTTCGGCTGGTTCGCCTACGCGCCGCTGTCGAACGAGGTGCGCTCGCCGGGGGTCGGCGGCGACCTGTGGATCATGGGCCTGTGGATGGCCGGTCTGGGCACCATCCTCGGCGCGGTCAACTTCGTCACCACGATCATCACGATGCGCGCGCCCGGCATGACGATGTTCCGGATGCCGATCTTCACCTGGAACATCCTGGTCACGTCGATCCTGGTGCTGATCGCGTTCCCGATCCTGGCCGGCGCGCTGCTGATGCTGGAGGCCGACCGAGCACTCGGGGCACACGTCTTCGACGCCGCGAACGGCGGGCCGATGCTGTGGCAGCACCTGTTCTGGTTCTTCGGCCACCCCGAGGTCTACATCATCGCGCTGCCGTTCTTCGGCATCATCACCGAGATCCTGCCGGTGTTCAGCCGCAAGCCGATCTTCGGCTACGTCGGCCTGGTGGCCGCGACGCTGGGCATCGCGGTGCTGTCGGTGGCGGTGTGGGCGCACCACATGTTCGTCACCGGCGCGGTGAACCTGCCGTTCTTCTCGTTCATGACGTTCCTGATCGCGGTACCGACCGGGGTCAAGTTCTTCAACTGGATCGGCACCATGTGGGGCGGGTCGCTGTCGTTCGACACCCCGATGCTGTGGGCGGTCGGCTTCCTGACGACCTTCCTGTTCGGCGGCCTGACCGGCATCATCCTGGCCTCGCCGGTGCTGGACTTCCAGTTGTCCGACTCGTACTTCGTGGTCGCGCACTTCCACTACGTGGTCTTCGGCACCGTGGTGTTCGCGATGTTCGCCGGGTTCTACTTCTGGTGGCCGAAGATGACCGGCCGGATGCTCGATGAACGGCTCGGCAAGGTGCACTTCTGGCTGCTGTTCATCGGCTTCCACACGACGTTCCTGGTGCAGCACTGGCTGGGCGTCGAGGGCATGCCGCGGCGCTACGCGACCTACCACGCGTACGAGGGATTCACCACGCTGAACCAGGTGTCCAGCGTCGGTGCCTTCCTGCTCGGCGCGTCCACGCTGCCGTTCTTCTACAACGTCTACAAGTCGCGCAAGTCGCCGCTGGTCGGTGTCGACGACCCGTGGGGCTGGGGCCGTTCGCTGGAGTGGGCGACCTCGTCGCCGCCGCCGCGGCACAACTTCCACCGGCTGCCGCGGATCCGGTCCGAGAGCCCGGCCTTCGACCTGCACCACCCGGAGATCAGCGTGGCCGAGTACACGGCGGGGAACCTGCTGGAGGGCGCCGGCGTCGGCGCCGCCGGTGAGAGCACGGACGGGAAGGACAACGCGTGAAGGTCGAGGCGTGGATCTTCGGGATCCTGACGCTGTTCGCGGCGGTCGTCACGCCGGTGTACTGGTTCCTGTCGCACGACCCGACGGGCACCAGCGCGCTGACGATGACGTTCTTCCTCGCGCTGCTGGTGACGGTCTACCTCGGGGTCACCGCGCAGCGGATGGAGCCCCGGCCGGAGGACCGCAAGGAAGCCGAGATCGTCGAGGGTGCCGGTGAGGTCGGCTTCTACTCGCCGTACTCGTGGTGGCCGCTGTGGTGCGCGCTGACGCTGGCCGTGTGCGTGTTGGGCGTCGTGTTCGGCTGGTGGCTGTTCATCATCGGCGTCGGGGTGGGGATCGTGACGCTGTCCGGGTTCATCTTCGAGTACTACCGCGGAGATCACGCGCACTAAACGGGGCCGCCGAGCGTCTATACCGGTGTACGCGACGCCGGTGGGTTAGCCTGTGCCGGCGCATGTCATCACTTGGGGAGCGTGGGGTCTGTGTGGTCGTCGGTCCGTCCGGTCAGTCGTCTCGTCGTGGCGCTGTGCGCCGTGGCCCTGCTGGGCACGGCGTGCTCGACCGAGGAGGGGCGGTCCGGCGCGGGCAGCCCCGGCCAGTCCAGTGGCACTCCGTCGTCCAGCAGTACGACGCCCGGCGGGGGCCAGCAGAGCGCTCCGAACGACTTGGCGGGGGTGTCGCTCACCCCGGCTGACGGTGCCGAGAAGGTCCGCCCGGACCAGCCGGTGACCGTGAAGGTCGCCTCCGGCACGATCACCGAGCTCAAGGTGACCGACGCGGACGGCGACGAGCTGGAGGGCAGCTTCAGTGCCGACCGCACCCAGTGGACCGGCGTGCCGCAGCTGCAACCCGGTATGCGCTACAAGATCTCGGGTACCGCGAAGGCCGGCGAGGGCTCGACCGAGACGATCTCGGCGAGCTTCCGTACCCTGACCGCCGAGCGCCGGCTGAAGGCCTCGGTCTCACCGCTGGGCGGGACGACCGTCGGCGTCGCGATGCCGATCCAGGTGTTCTGGAACCACCCGGTCGAGGACAAGGCCGCCGTCGAGCGCCGGCTGTCGGTCACCACCTCGGTCCCGGTCGAGGGCACCTGGCACTGGAACGACGACCGCCAGGTCAACTTCCGACCGAAGGTCTACTGGCCCGAGCACACCAAGGTCACGGTGCACATCGACACCCGCGGCGTGAGGGCTGGCGACGGCCTGTGGGGCTGGGCGAACCGCACCATCGAGTTCCAGATCGGCACCTCGGTGGTGTCCCGCGTCGACGTCGTCCACCACGTGATGAACGTCTACATCAGCGGCAAGCTCGCCCGCCGGGTCCCGATCACCGCCGGCAAGGACGGCTTCACCACCCGCAGCGGCAACAAGGTCATCATGGAGAAGTTCCGGGTGAAGCGGATGGACGCCCGCACCGTCGGCATCAAGCCCGGCGACCCGGAGTACTACGACATCCACGACGTCTACTACGCCCACCGCGTCACCAGCTCCGGCGAGTTCGTGCACGGCGCCCCTTGGTCCAGCGGCAGCCAGGGCCGTGAGAACGTCAGCCACGGCTGCGTCGGCATGAGCCTCGCCAACGGCGCCTGGTACTTCAGCCAGACCCACATCGGAGACCCGGTCATCGTCACCGGCACCAGCCGCCGCATCGAACCCGGCAACGGCTGGACCGACTGGAACATGAGCTGGGACATCTACAAGCAAGGCTCCGCCCTCGACTGACCAACACTGGCGTGTGCGCGATCACGACGCTGGACAGCATCTCGTCAGCCTGGACAGAGCGCAGCGCCGTTGAACACGCAATTCCCTGTTCAACATCCGGCTCGCCCGCCCGAGATCCGGTTCACGCGCCCGGCACCCGGTCCACCGGCACGACATCCGGCTCCCAGGCCCGGACTCGGCTCACCCGCCCGGCACCCGGCTCACCCGCCCGAGATCCGGCTCGCGGTCGGCGAGGGCTGCTGTGCGAGTGGGGCTGCACCAGAGAGCGGCCCGGGAGGTGGTCCCTCCCGGGCCGCTCGTGGCCTGGATACAACCGGTGGGTCAGTGCTCGCGGGACTGGCTGGTGCCTACTTCCTCGGTGGCCTCGTCGGCCTCGATGGCGGCGGTGGTGGCGTCGTCCAGCTCGACGGTGCCGAGGAAGCTCGTGACGATCTGCTCGTCACTGTGGTCGGGACCGCCGTGCGCGGCGTGCTCGCGTGCCGCCTCGAGCTCGGCCCGGCTCGGCTTCGCGATGTTGTCGGCGAAGTAGAACTCCGACAGCTTCGCGCGGAACCTGGTCAGCGCCCGGCGCGGGGCGGCGACACCGTTCTCGTCGGTGTCCGGCTCCAGCTCGTGCGGGTTCTGCACGTCGTGCTGGGTGAGCGTGTAGGCCTCGTACACGTTGATAGGCGCGTGCCTCTCGGAGTACTCGCCGTCGGGGGAGCGCATGATGACGCCGGTCTCGAGACCGTGCAGCAACCGCTCGCGGTCGGCACGCTGCAGCGCGATGCAGGTCCGGCGCGTCACCCAGAAGGCGATCACCGGGCCCACGAACACCAGCGTCCGGAGCGCGTACGTGACGTTGTTCAGCGAGACCCCGAAGTGGGTGGCGATCAGGTCGTTGCCGCCGCCGAGCCACAGCACGGCGTAGAACGTCATGAACGCGACGCCGATACCGGTCCGGGTCGGGGCGTTGCGCGGCCGGTCCAGGACGTGGTGCTCACGCTTGTCGCCGGTGATCCACTGCTCGATGAACGGGTACAGCGCGACGATCGTGACGAACGCCGGCGGCACCAGCAGGGCCGGGATGATCAGGTTCCATTCGAACGTCACACCCCAGATCTGGCTCTCGATGCCCGGCATCAGACGCACCGAGCCCTCGAGCCAGCCCATGTAGAAGTCCGGCTGCGAACCGGCCGTGACCTCGGCCGGGTTGTACGGCCCGTACAGCCAGATCGGGTTGATCTGCAGCAGGGCGCTCATCATCGCGGTGACGCCGAAGACGACGAAGAAGAAGCCGCCGGCCTTGGCCGTGTACACCGGGAACAGCGGGTAGCCGACCACGTTCTTGTTGGTCCGCCCGGCGCCCGGGTACTGCGTGTGCTTGTGGTAGACGACCAGGATCAGGTGCACCGTGACGAGTGCCAGGATCAGGCCCGGGATCAGCAGCACGTGCACGGTGTAGAACCGCGGCACGAAGGCGTTGCCCGGGAACTCGCCGTCGAAGATGAGGAAGTTCAGCCACGTCCCGATCACCGGGCTGGACTGGATCATGCCCTGGGTGATCCGCAGGCCGGTGCCGGACAGCAGGTCGTCGGGCAGGCCGTAGCCGATGAAGCCCTCGACGATGCCGAGGAACAGCATCGTGAAGCCGATCAGCCAGTTGACCTCACGCGGCTTGCGGAACGCCCCGGTGAAGAAGATCCGGAGCATGTGCACCATCATCGCGGCGACGAACAGCACCGCCGCCCAGTGGTGGATCTGCCGCAGCAGCAGGCCGCCGCGGATGTCGAAGGAGATGTCCAGGGTCGAGGCGTACGCCTCCGACATGTGCAGGCCCTTGAGCATCGAGTACGAACCCTGGTACTCGACCTCTGTCATCGACGGCTTGAACCAGAAGGTCAGGAACGTGCCGGACAGCAGCAGGATGATGAAGCTGTACAGCGCGATCTCGCCCAGCATGAACGACCAGTGGTCCGGGAAGACCTTGCGCAGCGCGTGCCTGAAGAAGGGCTTGCCGATCCCCAAGCGGTCGTCGGCGTACTTGACCGGAGCCGGAAATTCCTTGGCCATCACCGTTCACCTCGTTCCCAGAAGCTCGGCCCGGTCGGCTCGGTGAAGCCGCTCTGTGCCACCAGGTAGCCCTCGGAGTCGACCATGATCGGCAGCTGCGGCAGCGGCCGCGCGGCCGGGCCGAAGATCACCTTCGCGTTGTTCGCGAGGTCGAAGGTCGACTGGTGGCACGGGCAGAGCACGTGGTGCGTCTGCTGCTCGTACAGGGAGATCGGGCACCCGACGTGGGTGCAGATCTTGGAGTAGCACAGGATCCCGTCGACGCCCCAGTTCTCCCGACCGGGTTTCGGCGTGATCTGCTCCGGGTTGATCCGGACCAGGATCACCGCGGCCTTCGCCTTGGCGTTCTGGTACTCGGTGGCGTCGGACTCCTCGAGCTCCTTGAGGTTGCCGGGGAGCGCGTTGACGAGCTGGCCGATGACCAGGTCCTGCGGCTTGATGGGCCGGTACGTGACGTCGTTGACGACCCGGATGCCCTTCGCCCAGATCGTCTCGAACAGCTTGTGGCCGGGCGGCGGGCCGAGATCGGCCAGCATGATGATCGGCGGGATGCCGAGCACGCCCATGGCGCCGAGCAGCGACCGGCGGATCAGCGAGCGCCGGGTGAACCCGGACTCCTCGACACCGGTCGTGAAGACCTCGGTGATCTCGGCCCTCTCCTCGTCGGAGGAGTGCGCCGGGTGCCGCTGCTCGACGATCTCGCGGTCCACCATGAGCTTCTTGGCCCACTGGATCGCGCCGGCGCCGATCAGGAACAGCGCCAGGCCGATGGTCATGCCGAGCGTCAGGTTCAGCGCGTTCGTGCGCAGCGGGCCGATCCGGACCACGGTGTGCTTCGGCACCGCGAAGTACGCGACGCAGAAGACGATCGTCAGCACCGTGGCGAGGCCGAACATGGTCGCCACCTGACGCTCGACGCGCGCCGCGGCGGCCGCGTCGACGTCGGTGATGCGCTCCTGGTGCGGCTCCAGGCCGGGGTCGGCGACCGGGTCGCTGCTCGGGTCGGCGAGCACCAGTTCACCGCCGTGCGCGTAGTCCGGCATCGCCGGCGGGTTGTCGTGGCTCATTCGGAGTGTCCTCCCGCCTTCACGCCCTTGGCGCCGATCCAGACCGCGACGGCGACCAGCGCGCCGATGCCGATCAGCCAGCCCCACAGGCCCTCGGTCACCGGACCGAGCCGGCCGAGGCTGAAGCCACCCGGGTCGCTCTCGTTGTCCATCGCCTTGATGTAGGCGATCACGTCACGCTTGTCCTCCGGCTGCAGCACGTGGTCGGAGAAGACCGGCATCTGCTGCGGGCCGGTGAGCATGGCCTCGTAGATGTGCTTGGCGTCCACGCCCATCAGCGTCGGCGCGTAGCGGCCGCGCGGCAGCGCACCGCCCTGGCCGGCGAAGTTGTGGCACGCCGTGCAGTTCGTCCGGAACAGCTCGCCACCGCGGGTGACCTGCTCGTCGGTGGCCTTGCTGACGTCGTACGCCTCCTGCGCCGGGATCGCGGCGCCGGGGCCGAGGGAGGCGACGTACGCCGCGAGGGCCTCGGTCTCCTCCGGCGACATCAGTGGCGCCTTGCGCGGCATCTGCGCGCCGGGCTGCACGGCTGGCATCCGGCCGGTACCGACCTGGAAGTCCACGGCGGCGGCACCGACGCCGATCAGCGACGGCCC
>DASXRB010000589.1:0-2671 GCA_036506875.1 Kribbellaceae bacterium
CCCGGCCCGTGTGGATCAGCTCTGCGGTTCGAACGGGGTTCGTGTCGGTGCAGACTACCGGCCGTTTCCGGTTCTGTCGCGCGCTCTGATGTCGCTGGCGAGCGGGGTTGGGGCGCTGGCCTGAGCGGGTTGGCTGGGCACATGCCTCTGGCGTGATGATGATGATGCCTTTGTCGGCAAAGGCGCCTGACCGGCACGGTGGTGATTCGGGAACACGACCGACAAATGGCCGGTACGGCTGCCGTTGGGCGGGGCGGGCGTGACTGTCTGACTAGTCCACTCCGGGTCACTGCTCCGGTACGTTCGGCAGGTACCTCCCAGGAGACGACCGGCGAGCGCTATCGCCTTGACACCCCACCGGGCATCTTCACGCTGCTCCGTCCCGTGGACGCTTGCGTGCCTACGCCCATCCGCGTTCATCCACGGACCGGTGTGCCGATCCGCGGTGTCGGCCGCCTCGGCCACCGCCACACCCTCACGTCTTGAAGGAGAACCGGATGCGACTGCTTAAACGTTGGCCACGCCTGCTCCTTAAACGTTGGCCACGCCTGCTCCTGGCCACACTCCTGGCTACTGTCGGGCTGGTGGCGGTGAGCCAGCCCGCATCGGCCAGCGTGCCGGTCTGCCCGGAGCCGTGGGCCAACGAGCAGGCCATGGCCAACGAGCCGAGCGCCGAGTGCCGCAGCAGCTGGCTCGACGACCCCGGGATCGGTCACTTCCTGACCCGCGAGCAGTTGCTCACCGGCGCGCAGTTGTACGCCCGGCACAACTTCACCCGCCAATGGCTGTGGTACGCCCCGGCCACGACGATCACGGTCGCCGATCCATCCGCTCAGGACTGGACGGCCTGCCCACTCGATCAGCACTTCGGTGTCGGACCCTGTCCAGCCACCGCGACGCTACCCCCGCCACACTCGCTGTTCTTCGACTTCGGCTCCGATCCGGTCCCGCTCAGCGTCTTCACCTATGACCATCGGGTCATCGTCCGGTTGTGTGGCAACTACTTTACCCCGCAAAGCGACGACTTCAGCAGCGTGCCCGTGCCCAGCTTCACGGTGCAGAAGTTCAACGACCGTAACGGCAACGGCGTGCGTGACGGCGGTGAGGAGCTCCTTCCCGGCTGGACGTTCCAGATCGTCCGCACGGCGAGCACGTTCCACGATCAGCCCACCGGCTTTGTCACCACCATCACCACCGGCCCGGACGGGACAGCCCGCTTCCAGCTCGACGGCCAAGGCCCTGGCACCTACGCGGTGCAAGAGGTCGGGCGCGACGACTGGACACCGACGACCGCGCCGGTGCAGACGGTCGTGGTTCCGGACGGGGTGGGCGACGCGACCATTGAGAACCTGAGCTTCGGCAACATCTTCCAGGCGATCTCCGCGTCCGGTACAGCGATCACCCCGACCGAGGGCGGCGCTTTCACCGGTACCGTCGCTACGTTCACCGACCCGGACGCTGGTGCGACCGTCGGGGAGTACACGGCCAGCGTCGACTGGGGCGACGGCACCCCGGCCAGCAAAGGCACGCTCACCAAGACCGCCGATGGTGCCTTCGCTGTCATCGGAACGCACACCTACGCCGAGGAAGGCACCGCCACCGTCGCCGTGGCGATCAGTGACATCGACAACCCGGCCAACGACGCCACCGCGACCACCGCGGCGAGGATCGGCGACGCCGGCCTGACCCCCGGCACCGCCGCCACGCCAGATGCGGTGGAAGGTATCGGGTTCACCGCCGCTGTGGGAACATTCACCGACGCGAACCCAGGCGGCACCATCGCCGACTTCACCGCAACAGTCAACTGGGGTGACGGCAACACCAGCCCAGGTACCGTCAGCGGCCCGACCGGTGGCCCGTTCACCGTCACCGCCGCCCACACCTACCGCGAGGAAGGCAACTACCCGCTGACCGTCGACGTCGTCGATGACGGCGGAGCCGCCACCACCCTGACCGGTGCCGCCACCGTCGCGGACGCGCCGATCGCCGCCGCCGGCAACCCGAACCTGCTGTCCACCAACCCGCTGACCAACATCGCCGTGGCCACCTTCACCGACGCCAACCCCGGCGGTCCCGTCGGGGACTTCACCGCGACCATCGACTGGGGCGACGGCACCCCCACCACTGCGGGCACCGTCACCGGCGCGACCGGCGGGCCGTTCACCGTCACTGGTACGCACACCTACGCCACCCTCGGCCCGAAAACCATCACCGTGCACATCCTCGACGAGGGCGGCTCGACCGCCGTCGCGGTCAGCCACGTGATCGTCTTCGCCTACCCCAGCGGCGGCAACTTCGTCATCGGCGACACCACCACCGCAAACGGTGCCCACATCAACTTCTGGGGCTCGCAATGGGCCAACAACAACCCCCTGTCCGGCGGTGCCCCACCCGACGCGTTCAAGGGCTTCGAAGACAACCCCGCCATCCCCACCTGCGGCGCCCCGTGGACATCACTACCGGGAAACAGCTCCAACCCACCCGGTACCGCCCCCACCTACATGGCCGTCATCGTGTCCACCCACGTCGCGCAGAGCGGCTCAAACATCACCGGCGACGTGCAACACATCGTCATCGTCCAAACCAACCCCGGCTACGCCGGCAGCCCCGGCCACGAGGGCACCGGCACCATCGTCGCCACCCTCTGCTGACACCCACCTCATGGACCGCG
>DASXRB010000590.1:0-5888 GCA_036506875.1 Kribbellaceae bacterium
GGATGCGCGAGGGCTAGCATCGACTTTGTGACGGTGTTCCGGATCGGTGAGGCCGCCGAGATTCTCGGCGTGAGCGCGGACACGGTGCGCCGGCTGGTCGACACCGGCCGGCTCGCCGCGGTGCGCGACGAGCACGGCCACCGGGTGGTCGGCGGCGAGGAGCTGGCGTCGTACGCGCGCTCGACCTGGGCGCACGCCGACGGCGACGCCGACCGGTCCTCGGCCCGCAACCGGCTGCGCGGCATCGTGACCGCCGTGGTCAAGGACTCCGTGATGGCGCAGGTCGACCTGCAGGCCGGGCCGTTCCGGATCGTGTCGCTGATGAGCCGTGAGGCCGTCGACGCGCTGGGCCTGGAGGTCGGTTCGGTCGCGGTCGCGGTGATCAAGTCCACCACCGTGGTGGTCGAGAAACCGGCCGCGTCCCGACCGAGGAGCAGCACGTGAGAGCCCGATGGGTGGTTGTCGCCGCCGTGCTGGTGCTCACCGCGGGCTGCGGTGGCACCGCGCCGGCGAGTGGCGTGACCGGGGAGGTGACCGTGTTCGCGGCGGCGTCGCTGACCGAGTCGTTCACCGCGGTCGGCAAGGACTTCGAGGCCGCCGACCCGGGGACGACGGTGACGTTCAACTTCGCGGGGAGCTCGGCGCTGGCCACGCAGATCACCCAGGGCGCGCCGGCCGACGTGTTCGCGGCGGCCAGCCCGCAGACGATGAAGACCGTCACCGATGCCGGTCTCGCCGACGGCGACGCCACCGTCTTCGTACGGAACCAGCTGGTGATCGTCGTACCGAAGGGGAATCCGCGGCACGTCGCCGGCCTGGCGGACCTGACGAAGCCCGGGGTCAAGGTCGCGCTGTGCGCGGAGCAGGTGCCGTGCGGCGCGGCCGCGAAGAAGGCGCTGGCGGCTGCCGGGGTCGCGCTGACGCCGGTCACGCTGGAGCAGGACGTCAAGGGGGCGCTGTCCAAGGCGAAGCTGGGTGAGGTCGACGCGGCGCTGGTCTACCGGACCGATGCGAAGGCGGCGGCCGGTGACGTCGACGCGGTGGAGTTCCCGGAGTCGGCCGCGGCGATCAACGACTACCCGATCGTGGTGCTGAAGAACGCTGCTCACCAGGCGGCCGCGCGGGCGTTCGTCGCCTACGTGAGGTCCGACGCGGGGCGGGACGTGCTCACGTCGGCCGGGTTCCTGGCGCCGTAGCCATGGTCCGCCGCCGGGATGCCGCTGCCCGCGTGCCGCTGGCGCTGCTGCTGCCGGCGCTGCTCGGGCTGGCGTTCCTGGTGCTGCCGCTGGCCGGGCTGCTGGTCCGCACGCCATGGACGACGCTGCCGCGGTGGCTGACCGAGCCGGGCGTGCTGACCGCGCTGCGGCTGTCGCTGCAGTCGGCGACGCTGGCGACGGTGGTCTGCGTGCTGCTCGGCGTACCGCTGGCGTGGCTGCTGGCCCGGGTCGCGTTCCCCGGGCGCCGGGTGGTGCGGGCGCTGGTGACCGTGCCGCTGGTGCTGCCCCCGGTGGTCGGCGGGGTGGCGCTGCTGCTGGTGCTGGGGCGCTCGGGGCTGGTCGGGTCGTGGCTTGATTCGGCGTTCGGGATCACGTTGCCGTTCAGCACCGCGGCGGTGGTGATCGCGGAGGCGTTCGTGGCGATGCCGTTCCTGGTGATCGCGGTGGAAGGGGCGTTGCGCGGTGCGGACAGCCGGTACGAGGAGGCGGCCTCGACGCTCGGGGCCGGGCGGTGGACGGTGTTCCGGCGGGTGACCGTGCCGCTGGTGGCACCCGGGATCGCGGCCGGGACCGTGCTGTGCTGGGCGCGGGCGCTGGGCGAGTTCGGGGCGACCATCACCTTCGCCGGGAACTTCCCGGGGCGGACCCAGACGATGCCGCTGGCGGTGTACCTGGCACTCGAGAACGACCTGCAGGCTGCCGTCGTTCTCAGCCTGATCCTGCTGGCGGTCTCCGTCGCCATCCTGGCGGGCCTGCGCGACAAGTGGATCACGTCGCCATGAGCGGGACGCGCGGTGAACGGGGCGGCGGTGACCTCCTGGACGCGCGGGTGGTCGTCGAGCGCGAGGGCGGGTTCCGGCTCGACGTGGAGCTGACGGTCGCGGCCGGCGAGGTGGTCGCGCTGCTCGGGCCGAACGGCGCCGGGAAGACGACGGCGCTGCGCGCGCTGGCCGGGCTCACCCCGCTCACCGGCGGCTGGGTCCGGATGGCGGGCCGGACCGTCGACGAACCTGCGCGCCGGGCCTGGACGCCGGCCGAGCGGAGGCCGGCGGGTGTCGTGTTCCAGGAATACCTGCTCTTCCCGCACCTGAGCGCGCTCGAGAACGTCGCCTTCGGGCCGCGGTGCCACGGCCTGGCGCGCCGGGCCGCCCGCGCGGTCGCCGCGAGCTGGCTGGAGCGGGTCGGCCTGGTCGAGTACGCGGATCGCAAACCGCGGGAACTGTTCGGCGGCCAGGCCCAGCGGGTGGCCCTGGCCCGGGCGCTCGCCCTCGACCCGGCCGTGCTGCTGCTCGACGAGCCGCTCGCCGCTCTGGACGCCCGGACCCGGCTCGACACCCGCGCGGAGCTGCACCGCCACCTGACCGCGCACCCCGGCGCGGCCCTGCTGGTCACCCACGACCCGCTCGACGCGCTCGTGCTGGCCGACCGGCTGGTCATCGTCGAGGACGGCCGGGTCGTCCAGGAAGGTGACGCCGCCACGATCGCCGCGCGACCGCGCACCGACTACGTCGCCCGCCTGGTCGGCCTCAACCTCTACCGCGGCCACGCCTCCGGCCGCCTGGTCACCGTCACGAGCGCCGCCGGTGCCTCCGCCGCAACCCCGGCCGCGGGTGGCGCCGGGGTCGCCGTGGCCGGTGGCTTCATGTTCACGGTCGCGGAGGCGATCGACGGTGACGTGTTCGTCGCGTTCCCGCCCGCGGCCGTCGCGGTGTACGCGCACCAGCCCGACGGCAGTCCCCGCAACACCTGGCCGGCCGTCGTCGCCGGCATCCAGCGGCACGGCGACAACCTCCGGATCCAGCTCGACGGCCCCATCACCGCCGCCGCCGACATCACCCCCACCGCAGCCGCCCAGCTCCACCTCGCCCCGGGCCAGGAGGTCTGGGCCGCCGTCAAGGCCACCGAGACCCTCGCCTACCCCGCGGTCCCCCACGACCGGGCGACTCACACATCCGACCGGTAGTCCGTTCCACAGGCATGACGACTTTCGAGTACCTCCCCGTACCCGCCGCCGACCTCGCCCGGATCCGCCGCACCGGCCACGACGACCACGGCAACCCCCTCGTACCGCAGCTGTCCGAAGCCGGCCTCCCGCTGCGATGCTGCCTGCGCGTGTCCACCGAGGGCGAGCGGATCGCCCTGATCGCCTACCGGCCGTCCGCGCTGGGCGGCCCGTACGCGGAGATCGGCCCCGTCTTCGTCCACACCAACGACTGCGGCGGCCCCGAGTCCACCACGTCGTTCCCGTCCGACTTCACCAACCGCCGCGCGGTCCTGCGCCCGTACGACGCCGGCGGCCGGCTGATGGACGGCGTCCTCGCCGGACCCGGCGAGAGCGAGACCCTCCTGAAGCAGCTCTTCACCGACCCCGGGGTAGCCGTCGTCCACGTCCGCAACGTCATCGCCGGCTGCTGGAACTTCTCCGTCCGCCGCGCCTCCTGACTTTCCGATCGTCGGGCCCTTGTGACCCGGCGTGTCGACGTTCATCGGGCCCATGTGACCAGGACCGGCTGCACGCGGTCGGCGCGGGCGTTCACCCGTGCGGTCAGAATTCCGGACTCCCGGCTTCCGGTCCGCTGAGTGATCGCGTCGCCAGCGTGCCGACCGCCGGTGGGGACGGCTGGCCGGCGGCTGGCCGGATTTCTGACCGCACGAGCCGTCCGCCGGCGCACCCGATCGGGTCTCCCGCCGGTTCCGGTCGGAACGAGATCGGCCACTTGGGCCCGACGAACGCCGACACGCCGGGTCACAAGGGCCCGACGAATGGGAGTCAGGAGGTGAGGAGGGTGGCGTAGCGGTCGAGGTCTACGTTGCCGCCGCTGAGGATGACGCCGATGCGGCGGCCGGGGAGGGTGCCGGTGGCGGCCTGGTGGCGGACGGCGGCGAAGCCCAGGCAGGCGGTGGGTTCGACGACGATCTTGAGGGTCGAGGCGAGGATCCGCAGAGCGGCGATGAGCTCGTCGTCGGTCGCGGTGAGGATGTCGTCGACGTCGCGCTTGATGATCGCGAACGGGTGCTCACCCAGGTGCTGGACCTGAGCGCCGTCCGCGATCGTCTGCGGCGTCTCGATGTGCACGATCGTGCCGCTGCGCAGCGACCGCAGCCCGTCGTCGCCCGCCGCCGGCTCCACGCCGTACACCTTGCAGCGCGGGGACAGTGCGCGGGCGGCGAGCGTGCAGCCGGACAGCAGCCCGCCGCCGCCGAGCGGCACGTACAGCGCGTCCAGCTCGCCGGTCTCCTCGAACAGCTCCAGCGCCGCGGTGCCCTGCCCGGCGAGCACGTCCGGGTGGTCGTACGGCGGCAGCAGCGTCAGCCCGCGCTCGGCGGCGAGCTCCTTCGCGAGCTGCTCGCGGTCCTCGGTGAAGCGGTCGTAGCGCACGATCTGCGCGCCGTACCCCTGCGTCGCGGCGACCTTGCCGGCCGGCGCGTCGTGCGGCATCACCACGGTCGCCGGGATCCCCAGCAGGCTCGCGGCGAGCGCGACGGCCTGCGCGTGGTTGCCGGACGAGTACGCCACGACGCCCGCCGCGCGCTGCTCCGGGGTGAACAGCGACAGCGCGTTGAACGCGCCGCGGAACTTGAACGCGCCGACCCGCTGGAAGTTCTCGCACTTGAAGAACACCTCGGCGCCGGTCTCGGCGTTCACGCGCCGTGACGTGAGGACCGGGGTGCGGTGGGCGTGGCCGCGGATCCGGTCGGCGGCCGCGCGGACGTCGTCGTACGTCGGGATGATCACGCAGCCATCCTGCCGTGCGACTTGGAAACAGCGTGAGTTGGAATACGGCGGCGGCGTGCCGCATTATTAGCAGTCGAGCGACACGAGTGCCAAGACGGGAGCGGACGTGCCGACCTACCAGTACCTGTGCACCGACTGCGGGAACGCCCTCGAGGTGCGTCAGAGCTTCACCGACGACGCGCTGACCGTCTGCCCTGCCTGCGACGGGACGCTGCGCAAGGTGTTCAATGCCGTCGGCGTGGTGTTCAAGGGCTCCGGGTTCTACCGCACGGACAGCCGCTCCAGCACGACCTCGTCCTCCGCCGCCGCGCCGTCGAAGTCCACCTCCGACTCGAGCTCCTCCAACGGCTCGTCCGCGAGCTCGTCGTCCTCCTCGGGTTCGTCGTCGAGTACGACATCCTCCTCCGCCTCCAGCGCGGCCTGAGGTTCCTCCCGCTGGGAAATCTCCCTGTGGACAACCGGTCTCCGGACCGGTCGATGCTCGTACGTTCCGGGCATGAGCCGTACGACGTCCTTCCTGCGTGATCTGATCCGTGCCGCCGGCTGGCACCGCCGGCCGCTCGCGGCGCTGGCCGCGGCGGTCGCTGTCTACTGCGCGACGACCGCGCTGGCGCCCGAGCCACCGCCGACCGTGGCGGTGCTGGCCGCGGCGCACGACCTGCCCGGCGGCACCGTGCTGTCCTCCGCCGACCTGCGCACACTGCGCCTTCCTTCCGCCGCCGTGCCCGACGGTGCGCTGCGCGCCGGCGCGGGCCCGCCCGCGCGCGTCCTGGCCGGACCGGTGCGGGCCGGCGAGCCGCTGACCGACGCGCGGTTCGTCTCCCCAGGTCTGGTACGACGAACCGGCGCCGGCCTGGTCGCGTACGCGATCCGCATCGACGACGCCGACGCCGCCGCGCTGGTCCGTCCCGGTGACCGGGTCGACGTACTGTCCG
>DASXRB010000591.1:0-2487 GCA_036506875.1 Kribbellaceae bacterium
GGACGCCTTGCGCATCCAGAAGATCATCCCGGTGACGAAGCAGACGGCGATGATCGACATCAGCCCGCCGATCGTCTCCTGGGCGGTGAACGAGCGCGCGCTCAGCGCGGTGATGAACTGCAGCAGCGCCCATCCGGTCGCGGCCACCGCGATGGCCGCGCCGACGCCGTACCAGAGGTACTTCATCCGGTCGCGGTGACCGGACTTCACCAGGAAGGTGGCCAGAATGCTGACGACCAGTGAGGCCTCGAGTCCCTCGCGGAGGCCGATCAGGAAATTGGCGAGCACGGCAGTCCCTTGAGCAGTAAGGTAAGGCTAACGAGCGTTAGGCTACCCTAAGAGCGGCCACTCGCCTACTGTGTCGTACGCCGCACCCCGGTTCGGCCCCTGTCCCAGCCGCGACGCGATCAGCTCGATCCGGTCGGCCGTCCACTCCGGGCCCTCGTACTCCTCGAAGATCCGCAGCCAGCGCGTCACGTCCACCGGCCGCCGCAGCCGCGCCAGCGTCACATGCGGTGAGAACCGCCGCCCGGCCACCTCGATCCCGGCCTTGCTCGCCGACGCCCGGGTCCCGGTCGCCAGGTGCGACAGCGCGGTCCGGTCGCCGTGCACCCCGGTCCACAGCACCCGCGCCTCGGCCGCGTTCGGGAACGCCCCGGCGCCGGCCAGCCGCAGCCGCATCGGCGGCCGCTTGCGCGCGGCCCGCTCCAGCCGCTCCTCCAGCTCGTCGGTCTTGCGCTCCGGGACCTCGCCGAGGAAGGCCAGCGTCACGTGCCAGTTCTCCTCCGAGGCCCACCGCAGGTCGTCGTCGCGGACCTCGCGCCGCGGCTCGACGAACTGCGCCAGATGCTCCGTCACCTCCACCGGCGGCACCACCGCCACGAAAAGACGCACGCGCAGAGGGTACGTCGCCGCCCGGAGGTTGTCCGGTCGTTAACGCGGAAGACACTCACCCGTGCCAGGCTCCCGGACGCAGAGGTACGACGTCCCCTGAGGAGGCCATCCATGTCGCAGTCGCGCCGGGAGTTCCTGTCGCGCGCCGGTGTGATCGGCGGTGTCGCGGTCACCGGTACCGTCGGCAGCCTGTTCACCGCCGGCGCGGTGAACGCCAGCCAGCCGCCGAGCGGCGTGAGCGCCGGCTACGGCCCGCTCGTGAAGGACCCGCAGGGCGTGCTCGACCTGCCCGAGGGGTTCGAGTACACGGTCGTGTCCCGCGCCGGCGAGGCGCTGACCGGCCCGGCCGGCGTCGTACCGGGCCACCAGGACGGCACCGGCTCGTTCGCCGCCACGGACAGCACGCTGCTGGTGATCAACCACGAGCAGTCCCCGGGCGTGCCGTACCCGGCGAAGGCCGCCGCGAACCTGACCTACGACCCGGCCGCGACCGGTGGCACCACCACCGTCCGGGTCGGGGACGACAACGAGAAGCTGGCCGAGTACGTCAGCCTGGCCGGCACCGCGGTCAACTGCGCCGGCGGCGTCACGCCGTGGGGCACCTGGCTGACCTGCGAGGAGACCGAGGACCGGGCCGGCAGCAAGGGCTACACCAAGGACCACGGCTGGGTGTTCGAGGTCGACCCGCACAACGCGGAGAACAACACGGACCCGGTGCCGCTGAAGGACCTCGGACGGTTCGCGCACGAGGCGTGCTGCGTGGACCCGAAGGCCGGCCACGTCTTCCTCACCGAGGACGCCGGCGGCCCGCACGGCCTGTTCTACCGGTTCACCCCGAAGACGCTGCCGAACACGCTGCACTCGCTGCGCGACGGCGGCTCGCTGGAGGCGATGTACGTCCCCGGCCTGCCGAACCTGTCCACGGTCACCGAGCCGGGCACGACGTTCGGTGTCGAGTGGAAGGCCGTGCCGGACCCGTACGGCACCACCACCTCGGTGCGCAAGCAGTTCACCTACACCGCCTCCGACGGCACCGTGGTGACCGGGCCCGGCGGTGACATCACCCGGGCCCGCAAGCTCGAGGGCGCCTGGTGGGGCCTCGACGGGCTGGCCTACTTCGTGTCCAGCTACGCACGCACCAGCGACGGCAGCCCGGTACCGCACGACGGCCAGGTGTGGGCGTACGACCCGCTGCACCAGACCGTCACCCTGAAGGTCCGCTTCGCGGTCAACCCGGACACCGCGTCGGACAACCCGGACGGCCCGGACAACATCTGCTACTCGCCGTACGGCGGCCTGATGCTGGCCGAGGACGGCGAGGGCGTGAACCACCTGCTGGGCGTCACCCCGAGCGGTGGCGCGTACGTGTTCGCCCGCAACGCGATGAACGACTCCGAGTTCACCGGCGTGGTGTTCTCGCCGAACGGCAAGACCCTGTTCGCCAACATCCAGGACCCGGGGATCACCTTCGCGATCACCGGCCCGTGGACCCGCAGGGCCTGATCACACCAGACTCGGCAGGGTGGAGGACACAGCCCTCAACCTGCCGTCTCCGTGCGCAGTAGTGCTGGTCGGCCCGGGGGCCTCGGGTAA
>DASXRB010000592.1:0-5570 GCA_036506875.1 Kribbellaceae bacterium
ACCGGTTCCGCTGGCGGACGGGCGGGTGGTGCGCGGGGCGCGAGGGCTGCTGCTGCCGGGCGCGGACCTGCCGGCCGGCGCGCTGTCGGCGTTCGGTCCGTACGGGCTGCGCGTGGTCCATCCGGACGCGGCGCACGACACGCTCGAACGGCTCGGCGCGGTCCGGACCAACGCCCGCGCCCTGCTGTCCGACGGCGCGGTCCGGAGTGCCGTGGAGAACTCGCTCGACTACGACGACCCGGACGCGATCGCCGCGGCCGTGCTGGGCGTGGTCGCCGCCGGCGATGCCGGCGATGCGCACGGCTTGTGGTGGCTGGGGGAGCTGGCGTTGCGGGACGCCGAGGGGGAGGCGGCGCCGGCGCATTCGCTCGTGCTGCCGGGGTCGGACGCGGAGGCGGTGCTCGATCCGGACGAGTTCGGGCCGGTCGCCCGGGAGTTGGTCGAGCGGTACGGGCCCGCGACGCTGGAGGCGGTCGGCGTGCTGCGCACCCTCGGGTTGGCCACGGCGGCGGATGTGGTGCTGGACGCGCTGCCGGAGGAGCTCGCCGAGGTGGACGACCTGGACGGCTGGGCGGACGAGGTCGCCGGGCCCGGGGCGATGGCGGGCGAGCTGGTCGTCGTACGGGATCTGGACTGGGTCGCGGACGACGCGTGGCGGCGGGTGCTGGGGCTGTTCGGGACCGACCCGGTGCTGCGGGACGCGCTGGTGCGCCGGCCCCGGGTGGTCGGTGCGGACGGCGCCGCGCGGGACGTCACGTCGTACGCGGCCTGGTGGCTACGGCGGCATGTCCGGCTCGAGGACGGCGAGCCGCTCGGCGGGCGGGCCGACCCGGACGGCGACGAGGCGCTCGGCGCGCTGCTGGATCCTGCTCCGGACTGGCTCGGCGGGCTCGACCCGCAGGTCCGGGCGGCTGTCGGGCTGGTCGGCGCCGTGGAGGACCTGGACGAGGACGGCGTCACGCTGGTGCTGGACCGGCTCGCGGACCCGGACCGCGCGGTCGACCCCGCGGACCTGATCCGGCTCTGGGCCGGGTTCGGCGCACTCGACCTGCGGCCGCCGGAGCCGCCGGACCGGGTCCGGGTATTGACAGCCGGCGGCACCGCCGTGGTGGACGCGGGCGACGCGGTGGTCGCGGACGCGCCGATGTGGCTGCAGCGCGCGGACCTCGGTGGGTACGTCGTGGCGTCCGGGCCGGCCGCCGACCGGTTGAGCGAGCTGCTCGACCTGCCGCTGGTGCAGGACGTCGCGGCGGGCAAGGTCGGCGGCGACGCTGCCGAGGTGCCCGTGCCGGACGTCGTACGACGCCTGGTCCCGGGCGTGCCGGAGACCTGGTGGGAGCACGACACGCTGGCGGTCGACGGGTACGACGTGGACTGGTGGGTGGACGCGGACGGGCGACCGCACGCTGCGACCGGGGACGGGCTGGCCAAGGCGCTCGCCTGGGCGGCCGGTCAGTGGGCGCGGCGGCACTTGGTGCTGGCGGTCCTCAACGAACCGGAACGCGCCGCCGAGTTCGCCCTCGACGCCGCGTTCGACGGACGGGATCAGCCGGCGTCGTAGGCCGCGACCAGCTTCTTCGGCGCCTGGCAGCGCCACGCGTCGGTCAGCAGCTCGCGCAGCTCGTCGACCTCGACCGCCGCCAGCCGGACCAGCACGGCCGGGTAGCCGTTGTAGTGCGGCTCGGTGAAGAACTTCTCCGTGTCGGAGGCGAGCAGGCTCTCCTTCTCCTCGGCGTTCGCGACCCGGATCGCCAGCACCTCAGGCTGTGGCACCCGGGCCTTCTTCGGGTCGACCCGCTCCAGCCAGACCCACGCGAACCCCTTCTCCTTGGCGCCGTTGCGCACCGAGAACGCGAAATGGTCAGGCGCCTCCGAGGTATCAGGCAGCGCGAGCGCGATCCGTCGTACGTCGTCCTGGTCGGCCATGCCCACATCGTTCCGCCCGCCACCGACAGCCACCAGAGCGAACCCGGGACCGGCCGATTCGGCTCGGGGGCCCGGGCGCGATTACCCTGACGCTGACCCTCAGTTGCAGCCGCGGCTGCACGCCCAGCGCCTCGAAGACGAGGTGAACCGGAGGAGAGTACTGCGTGACTGCGCATCGTCCAGCCGCTGTCATCATCATGGCGGCGGGCCAGGGCACCCGGATGAAATCCGCGGTACCGAAGGTCCTGCACACCCTCGGCGGGCGCAGCCTCGTCGGGCACGCCGTCGCCGCGGCCCGGGCGCTGGAGCCGCAGCACCTGGTGGTCGTCGTCGGCACCGGCCGCGAGCAGGTCGAGGCGCACCTGGCCGCGATCGACCCCGAGGTCAAGACGGCGGTCCAGGAGCAGCAGCTCGGCACCGGTGACGCGGTGCGCTGCGGGCTGGCCGCGCTGCCCGAGGTGACCGGCTCGGTGATCGTCACCTCCGGTGACGTGCCGCTGCTGGAGACCCGGACCCTGCTCGACCTGGTCACCGCGCACGACGACGAGCGCAACGCGATCACGGTGCTGACCGCGCGGGTGCCGGACCCGACCGGGTACGGGCGGATGATCCGCGGCGCCGACGGCACCGTGGACGCCATCGTCGAGCACAAGGACGCCACCGACGAGCAGCGCGTGATCGACGAGATCAACGCCGGCATCTACGTCTTCGACGCGGGGGTGCTGCGCGACGGGCTGGAGCGGATCACCACCGACAACGCGCAGGGTGAGCTGTACCTCACCGACGTGCTGGCGATCGCCCGCAAGGACGGCAAGCGGGTCGGCGCGCACGCCACCGCCGACGCGATGCAGACCGAGGGCGTCAACGACCGGGTCCAGCTGGCCGCGCTCCGCGCCGAGCTCAACCGCCGCACCCTGACCGCGCTGATGCGCGACGGCGTGACGGTCGTCGACCCGAACACCACCTGGGTGGACAAGACCGTGACGGTCGAGCGCGACGTCACGCTGCTGCCGAACACCCAGCTGCACGGCGCCACCACGGTCGCCGGCGGCGCCACCATCGGGCCGGACACCACGCTCACCGACGTCGAGGTCGGCGCCGGCGCGACGGTGATCCGCACGCACGGCTCGCTCGCGGTGATCGGCGAGGGCGCGTCGGTCGGCCCGTTCGCCTACCTCAGGCCCGGTACGACGCTGGGCCGCGACGGCAAGATCGGCACCTTCGTGGAGACGAAGAACGCGGCGATCGGCGACGGTGCGAAGGTCCCGCACCTGACGTACGCCGGGGACGCCACGATCGGCGAGGGCGCCAACGTCGGCGCCGGCACGATCTTCGCCAACTACGACGGTGTCGCGAAGCACCACACCACGATCGGCCGGCACTCCTTCGTCGGGAGCAACTCGGTGCTGATCGCGCCGGTCTCGGTGGCGGACGGGGCCTACGTCGCCGCCGGCACCGCGCTGTCCGAGGCTGTCGCGCCCGGCGAGATCGCGGTCGCGCGCGGACGGCAGCGCAACATCGCCGGCTGGGTGGCGCGCCGCCGGGCCGGGACCAGGACCGCGAAGGCCGCCGAGGAGGCCTTGGCGACCGACGGCGAGCAGCCGGCCGGACCGGAGGAGGGCCAGTGAGCGACATCAAGCGCGCGGCGAGCGCCACGAAGCGCACGACCGAGAAGAACCTGATGGTGTTCTCCGGCCGCGCCCATCCGGAGCTGGCCGAGGAGGTCGCCAAGGAGCTCGGCGCCCCGCTGGTGCCGACCACGGCGTACGACTTCGCGAACTCCGAGATCTACGTGCGGTTCGAGGAGTCGGTCCGCGGCTCGGACGCCTTCGTCATCCAGAGCCACACCGCGCCGATCAACCAGTGGATCATGGAGCACCTGATCATGGTCGACGCGCTGAAGCGCGCCTCGGCCAAGCGGATCACCGTGGTGATGCCGTTCTACGGGTACGCACGGCAGGACAAGAAGCACCGCGGCCGGGAACCGATCAGCGCCCGGCTGATGGCCGATCTGTTCAAGACCGCCGGCGCGAACCGGCTGATCGCGGTCGACCTGCACACCGACCAGATCCAGGGCTTCTTCGACGGGCCGGTCGACCACCTGATGGCGCTGCCGATCCTGACCGACTACGTGTCGAAGAAGTACGGCGACCGGTCGCTGGCCGTGGTCTCGCCGGACGCCGGCCGGATCAAGGTCGCCGAGCAGTGGTCCGCCCGGCTCGGCGGCGCGCCGCTGGCCTTCATCCACAAGACCCGCGACATCAACCGGCCGAACGAGTCGGTCGCGAACCGGGTCGTCGGTGACGTCAAGGACCGGGTCTGCATCCTGGTCGACGACATGATCGACACCGCCGGCACCATCACGAAGGCCGCCGACGCGCTCGTCGCGGAGGGCGCCGCCGACGTGGTGATCGCGGCGACCCACCCGATCCTGTCCGGACCGGCCGTCGACAGGCTGAAGAACTGCCAGTGCAGTGAGGTGATCGTCACCAACACGCTGCCGATCGCCGAGGACAGGCACTTCGACAAGCTCACCACGCTGTCGATCGCGCCGCTGATCTCGCGAGCTATCCGCGAGGTCTTCGAGGACGGGTCGGTCACCAGCCTCTTCGACGGCCACGCCTGAGGCCCGGGTGCGGATCGCGGTCTTCCACCCGGGCGCGATGGGTTCCGCGCTGGGCGGGCAGCTGGTCGAGGCCGGCCACGCGGTCGGCTGGGTGGCCGCAGGGCGGAGTACGGCGACGGCCGAGCGCGCGGCGGCGCAGGGCTTGGTCGCGGGGGTGTTCGCGGACGTCGTCGGTGCCGCTGACCTGGTGCTGTGTTCGTGTGCGCCGCAGGGCGCGGTGGACGTCGCTCGACTGGTCGGCGCGAACGGGTTCGCCGGCGTGTACGTCGACGCCAACCCGCTGTCGCCGAGCTCGCTGACCGAGGCCGCCGCATCGTTGCCGGACGCAACGTTCGTGGACGCCGGGGTGATCGGCCCGCCGCCGCGTGCCGGGGCCGGGCGGACCCACCTGATGCTGTCCGGTGACGCCGAGGCGACCGCCCTGGTCCGTGACCTGTTCGAGGGAACGCTGGTCACGCCGATGGTGGTCGGCACGGAGGTCGGCGCCGCCAGCGCGGCCAAGTCGTCGTACGCGCTCTACAACAAGGGCCACCTGGCACTGGCCGAGCTCGCCCGCGGCCTGGCGAAGCGCCACGGTGTGCTGCCCGCACTGGAGGCGCAGGCGGTCCGCAAGGACGCGTCCCTGCTCGCCGACGCCGAGCGCGTCGACGGGCTGGCCTCGGTCGCCTGGCGCTGGGGACCGGAGTTCGACGAGCTCGCCGACACCCTCGACGCCGCCGGCCTGGAAGGCGACGCCCTCCGCGGCCTGCGCCAGGTCTGGACCCGCCTCGCCGCCGGCGAGGACGCGGGTGACGAGGCCGGCGACCCGCCGGGCGGCGGCCGATGACGGACTGGCCGTACGGAGACCGGCGGATGCGGTTCGGCCTGCTGACGCAGCCGGGGTCCAGCTGGCCGGAACTGACCGAGCAGTGGCGCGAGGCCGAGGACCTCGGGTTCGACACCGCCTGGGTGATCGACCACTTCGTGGCCTGTTCCCACGACTCCGAGCCGGCTGACGCCTCCCGCGGCGTCGGGACCG
>DASXRB010000593.1:0-1720 GCA_036506875.1 Kribbellaceae bacterium
CGGTGTAGCCGAAGATGACCTCGTTGGTCCGCTCCGGCGGCAGGTCCCGGCAGATCCGCCCGATCACCACGGCCAGCTCGCCCTCGAAGTGCAGGTCGTGGGTCTGCTCGGGGTAGACGATGCCGTCCCGCGGGCCGATCACCGCGGTGTTCGGCTTCAGGAAGATCAGCGGCTCCTTGGGCACGTCGTGGCCGAGCTCGCTCGCGTGCGCGGCGTAGTTGCGGCCGACGCAGACGACCTTGCTGCGCGGGATCACCGGGGCCAGCAGCCGGACGTCGGCCAGCGGCAGCCGCTCGCCGGTCAGCTGCACCGGCCTGTAGAGCGGGTCGGAGTCCAGCACCGCGACGGTGCCCTCGAGACCGTCGGGGTCGGCCGACTCCACCACGCCGTACCGGGGTTCGTCGTCGACGCTGAAACGAGCGATGCGCACGGGTGGGAATACCTCACGGAGTCGGGGGCCGAACATGCCGAGCCTACCGGTGCGGGGGTGATGAGACAGTGGTGCCGTGACCCTCACCATCCGCCTGGCATCCCCCGACGAGTTCGACGAGGTCGGCGCGCTGACCGCCGGCGCCTACCTGGCCGACGGCCTGGTGCCCCCGGGGTCGGGGTACGACGCCGTACTGCGCGACGCCGCCGAACGCGCGGAGAAGGCCGAGCTGTGGGTTGCGGTCGACACCGACGGCCTGCTGGGCACGGTCACGTTCTGCCCGCCCGGGTCGCCGTACCGCGAGATCGGCACCGACCGCGAGGGCGAGTTCCGGATGCTCGCGGTCGCTCCCGAGGCGCGCGGCGCGGGAGTCGGCGAGCTGCTGACCCGGCACTGCATCGAGCGCAGCCGCGAGCTCGGCCAGGACGCGGTGGTGCTGTCCAGCAGCTCGGCGATGGCCGCCGCGCACCGGCTCTACACCCGGCTCGGCTTCGTCCGGCTCCCCGCCCGCGACTGGTCCCCGGTGGCCGGCGTCCAGCTGCTCGCCTTCACCCTGGACCTGTGATCGAGCTCTCCCCGGCGCAGTGGCGGCCACTGGCCGCCGCCCACCGCGAACGCGCCGGCGCTCTGGTCGCGGGCCACGTCGCGCGGCGGCGCCGGCGCGAGCCGCACCCGGTGGAGGACTTCCTGTTCACGTACTACCCGACGCGCCCGAACCAGCTGCGGGTCTGGCACCCGGGACCCGGGGTGCGGTTGCTGGAAGCGACGTCGTACGACGGGAAGCGCGGGTACCGCCAGGTGGACGGCGGGTTCGAGCTGGACCCGGCCGAGGTGGCGCGCCGGGCGGACGGGATCGCCTGGGTACGACGGCTGCTCGCGGCGACGCTGGACCGGCCGGCCCAGTTCGGCTGCTTCGGGCTCCACGAGTGGGCGATGGTCTACCGGCAGTCGCCATCGGAGATCCGGCACAACGGGTGGCCGCTGCGGCTGGGCTCGGACGGCACGGACGCGGTGGTGGAGTCGCACCGGGTGGCGTGCTCGCACTTCGACGCGTTCCGGTTCTTCACATCGGCCGCGCGGCCGCTGAACGCGCTGCAGCCGACCCGGGAGTCGCAGCCGGCGCTGGAGCAGGGCGGCTGCCTGCACGCGAACATGGACCTCTACAAGTGGGCTTCGAAGCTGACGCCGTTCACGCCCGGGTCGCTGCTGCTGGACTGCTTCGAGCTGGCCCGCGACATCCGCGAGCTCGACATGCGCGCGTCGCCCTACGATCTGCGCGCTCTCGGGTAC
>DASXRB010000594.1:0-3584 GCA_036506875.1 Kribbellaceae bacterium
CTCGCCGTTGCCGTGCATCGTGGTCCTCCGTCTCTTGAGGCGGGCACGGCGACGATGCGGGGATTTCTATGCCGCCGTGCCCGCTGTTCACCCGCCGCCGCGGCCCTTGCTCGACGGCAGCGGGGAGTCCGTTGGGACGGACGGTAGGCGCGCGGCGAGGCTGTAACCAGGGACAACGCGTCCCTTCGAGGGCGGGCCGTGCGTGGGAGGACGCAGTGTCCCCTTTGGCCGTCGCGTATCGTCGAGAGCACTGCGGGCCTGCGGAGAGGCTGTGCCCCGCCGCCCCGTCCTCTACCTGGGAACGGTGATCCGCACATGCTGTCGATCGGCGACCGGCTGCGAAAGCTCCGGGGCGAGCGTGGCCTCACGCAGGAGCAGCTGGCCGAGCGGGCGGACGTCAGCGTCGACCTGGTTAAGAAGCTGGAGCAGAACGCGCGGTCCTCGGCGCGTCTGGCGAGCCTGGCCGCCCTGGCGGACGCGCTCGCCGTTTCACCGGCAGAGCTTCTGGACGAGCGGCCGAGGGCTGTCGTCCTGAAGCACACACCGGAGGTGCCGCCGACCGAGGTGCCGCCGACCGAGGTGCCGCGGACCGCGCTCGGCGCCGACGGCTGGACCCGTCGCGAGTCCGGCGAGCTGGTCGACGCGCTGACCGGGCGCGCCGCCGCCCCTCGCATCGACACTGGCGATGCCGTACAGCTCGCCCACGAGTGGCTCGTCGCTGACCCGCCGCAGCTGGTGGAGATCCGCGTCGGCCGCCGTATCGGCGAGGATCTGGTGACGAAGGTTGAGGCACGCGTGACTGAGGTACGGCGCCTTGACGACTTCATCGGCGGCGGCGACCTAGCGGCCGTCGTCGACCGCGAACTGCGCGCCACCACCGAGCTGCTCACCAGCGGCGCCTACACCGAACGGCTAGGCCGCCGGCTGCTCACCGCGATCGCCGAGCTGGCGCAGCTGGCCGGCTGGGTACTGTCCGACGCCGGCGCGCACGCGGCCGCTGCCCGGCGCTACCTCGCCGGCGTGAAAGCTGCGCACGCGGCCGCTGACGCGCCGCTGGCGGCCAACCTGCTCTCGTCATTGAGCTACCAGATCGCCAACACCGGCCAACCACGGGAGGCCGTGCTGCTCGCCCGATCCGCGGCCCGCGGCGCTCGTCAAGCGGCGACACCGCGAGTCCGCGCGCTGCTCGCCGACCGCGTCGCATGGGCGCACACGATGGCCGGCCAGTCGCACGCCGCGGAACGGGCGCTCGGCGAAGCTGAGGACGCGCTCGCCGCCGCCAGCCCCGGCGACCCCGATCCGGACTGGGTGTACTGGGTCGACCGAGACGAGCTGGACGTCATGGCCGGCCGTGTCTACACCGAGCTGCGCCGCCCGTTGCGCGCTGAGCCGCTGCTGCGCGCCGCGCTCGACCGCTACGACCCCGCGCGCACCCGCGAGTTCGCGCTGTACCTCACCTGGCTCGCCGACACCTACATCCACGCCGGCGAGATCGACCAGGCCGCCATCACCGCCGCCGCCGCGCTCGACCTGGCCGCGCAGGTCAATTCCGCTCGCGCCCGCGACCGCGTCGACCAAGTCCGCCGCCACCTGCGGCCGTGGCGAGATACCGCAGCCGTCCAGGACCTCGAGGAACGCGCCCTAGAACGCAGCTCCTGACTGGGGTGGTGGCGGGACGGTACCGCTCCACACCGGGGGTCGGGCCTGCGATCCAATTGGGGAGGCGAGACCTAGTCAGCGTCTTCGCTGTTCAGGAGGTCCATGAGCTGGGCCGCGTTCACCTGGGCGTAGTTGCTGTAGCAGTTGTTCATCAGGACGTGGGTCTCGGCGACGTCGGCGGCCAGGTCGCGGATCTTCGGCACCCAGCCGGCAAGCTCGTCATCGGTGTAGAGGTAGCCGAACCGCTCGTAGATGTCGTGGCTGACCCACTTCTCGCTGTGGCCGTGGAACCGGACCACCGCCAGGTTGGCGGTCGCGGCGACCACCGGGGGCACCGAGCTCGGGTAGCCCTGCGGCATGTCCACGCACACGTAGGGCACGCCGTACGAGCGGAGGAAGTCCAGTGTCTCCTCCCGGTTCTCGTCGCTGAGCCAGGTCTTGTTCCGGAACTCGACGCACATCCGCATCGGCCAGCACCGCTCCTTGCAGTCCAGCAGGTAGTGCTTGTTCCGCTTGCCGATCGGGAACCACTGCGGGAACTGGAACAGCACCGCCCCGAGCTTGCCCGCCTCGTGGAGCGGGACCAGCGCATCGAGGAACCGCTCCCACACGGTGTCGACGGTCTTCGCGTCGAGGTCCTTGAGGTACAGGTTCTTCGTCGACTCGCCCGCCGGCCGGAGGTCCTTGTAGAGCGAGGTCGGGCGCGTCGGGTGCTGGGTCAGCAGCGAGTACGCCTTGATGTTGAACCGGAAGTCGGGCGGGGTCCGCGCGGCCCACAGCACGCTGTTCCGCTCGTTCGGCGGCGTGTAGTAGGTCGAGTCCACCTCGACGACCGGGAACCGGTCCGCGTAGTAGGCCAGCCGTCCCTCCGCAGAGTCGACGCCCTCGGGGTACCAGCCGCTGGCGAGCAACGTCTTGTCCGTCCACGACGCCGTCCCGACCCGGATCTCGCCCATGACCCGGTCTTACCCGCTCGCCGCGCGCATTACCACGGTTCCTCATGGCGGGCTACCGTCGGTCCCGCATCGGAATGCGGCGGCCGGCGGGCCGTCCCGGCAGCAACGGGAGGACCGCGTGGGCGGCTATGCGCGCGAGAACGAGGGCGGCGCGGCAGGCCAGCCGGGTCCGCGCCGCGGCCATCGTGGCGGCCGGTGGCTGGGGGCGTCGCTGGCCGCGGTCGCCCTGGTCAGCACCGCGGCCGTCGTCGTCGCCGTGCTGCGCACCGGCGATGCCGCGTGCGCGGCGAGCCCACCCGGCGTGCGCGTGGCCAGCCTGCGCGGCGTGCCCGCGCCCGGCGTCGGGCACTCCGGCACGGCGACGCACTACACGCTGCGGTCGGGCGGCGGGAACTGCTCCTATCCCGGGCCGCCGGCCGACGGGCTCTACGTCGCCCTCTCGCCGGCGGAGTACGCGCAGGCCGGCGCGTGCGGTGGCTACCTGGACGTCGCCGGGCCGGCCGGCTCCGTGCGGATCAAGATCGTCGACCAGTGCCCCGAGTGCGCGACCGGCCACATCGACCTCAGCACGCCGGCGTTCGCCCGGATCGCCGCGCTCGCCGACGGGATGGTGAAGGTCACCTACCGCCTTGTCCGGAACCCGCGGGTTCCCGGCGAGCTCACGTACCGGGTCAAGGAGGGCTCCTCGCGGTACTGGCTGGCCATCCTCCCCGACAACCACGGCAACCCGGTCTCCCGGCTGGAGGTCCGCTCCCCCGGCGGGAGCTGGCACCGGCTCAGCCACGCCGACTACAACTACTGGCTGGCAGACCACGGGGCCGGGCCGGGGCCGTTCGCGGTCCGGCTTACCGACATCGCGGGCAACCAGGTCGTCACGGGCTCGGTGGGGCTGCGGCCGGGGGTGACCCAGCGTTCCGGCCAGCGCGCGTACAGCGGCGCCGCACCCCTACCGCGGGGCGCTGCCGCGAA
>DASXRB010000595.1:0-6375 GCA_036506875.1 Kribbellaceae bacterium
TCGGTCCGGCCGGGTGCCGTCGCGCCGACCCGGACCATCGCCTCGGCCATCGTCGCGTCACCGGCGACGAAGCCGGACCGCGCGATCCAGCTCGGCCCGCACATCCGCGACAGCAGCACCCGGTTGAAGCCGAGCCGGTGCGCGACGGGCGGCACCAGCTCGGCGAGCTCCGCCACCGACCTCGCCGGCCGCAACCGCTGCAGCGCCTCACGGACGTCGGCCACAGCGGCCGAGCGCCGCGCCAGCTCGAGGTCCTTGCACGCCGCCCGCGCGTCCCCGAGCTGCAGCAGTACGACGGTGAGCTCGTCGCCCGCACCCGCGCCGCTGTGGCGGATGCGGTGCAGCACGAGCCGTTCCGCCGCGCGCAGCGACTCGCCGGTCCGGCGCAGGTCGGTCCCGCACCACGTGCCGCCGTGCTCGCCGGTGAGCGTCGATACCGCGTCCAGCAGCCCGCGGGCACGCCGCAGCAGCAGCGCCGCGGGCTCGTCGCGAGGCTCGCGCTCCACGGACGGAGGACTGGACTCCACAAGGTAACTGTAGAATGGTTAGACCGAAAGAACAATTGTAACCATCACGCGGAGGCGACACCTGTGACCGCACACGCAGCCGTCGACGGCGGGCCGGAACGACTCTTCGGCTTCCAGCCCATCCATGACGGCGGGCGCCGGGTCGGTGGCGCGATGAGCACGGGTGCCTGGCTGACCGGTCCCGGCGCGGTCCCGCGTGCGGGCGGTCTCGGCGTGCTGGTCGACAACGTCCTCGGCAACGCGATCCTCGCCGGCCATCCCGGACACTGGTCGGTCAGCACCGAGATCGGCATCGACGTCACCGGCACGATCCCGGCCGACGGCAGCACGGTGCGGGCCAGGGCCCGTTCGGTCGATGCCGACGCCGCCGGCGCCTTCGCGACCGGTGACGTGATCGATGCCTCCGGCAACGTCATCGCCCGCTGCCGGCAGCGGGGCCGGTTCGTGATGCCGCCCTCGGCGCCCTCGGCGCCCTCGCCGCCCACGCCGGCCGCGACGAACGGGTCGGCCGGCGTGCGGCGGGAGCGCGGCACCGCCGCCCTGATGAGCCGGATCGGCGCCGTCACGTCACTGGCCGGGGACGGCGACGACCTGGAGCTCCTGTCGACGCCGGCGCTGGCCAACCCGATGGGCAACCTGCACGGCGGCGTGACCTTGTGCGTCTCGGAGTGGACGGGAGCACGGGCACTGGGCCGCGCCGCCGCTCCCCTGACCACCGCGTCCGTGCACGTGGCCTACCTGCGCCCCGTCCCGGTCGGCAGCCGGGTGCGGTTCACCACGCACGTCGTGCACGCCGGGCGCAGCCTGGGTGTCGCGCGCGTGACGGGCCGCGACGACGCCGGCAGGGCCTGCACCGTCACCACCCTCGTCACCCACTGACCCGGACACCCGCCATGCGCTGTGGATGAGTATCAGGCCGGAGCGAACTCGGCCCGGAGCAGGCGGCGTACCTCGGCGGCGAGGTCGACGCCCTCGTGGACCGGGTCGGCGGCGATGATGAGGGTCAGGTGCTCGGCGCCGGCCTCGACGTACGGGGCCACACGCTCGGCGACCGCCTCGGGCGTACCGGCGGCGGTGACGTGCTCGAACTTCTCCGCGGGCAGGTTGTAGAGCGCTTCCAGCCGGCGATCGAGCAGGGCGCGGGCCCGGCGGCCGTCGTTCCCCAAGCCGCACCACAGGTTGAGTCCGAACCAGGACGGCGCGGGGCGGCCGAGTTCCGCGGTGGCGGCGCGGACCTGCTGGACGGTGGCGGCGAACCTGCGCGCCGAGCAGAAGATGCCGAGCCACCCGTCGCCGTACCTGGCAGCCCGGCGTACCGCGACGTCGCCGGATCCGCCGACAACCAGCGGCACGGGCGGATCCGGCGGCGGCAGGATGCTGGCCTTCCGCAGCGAGAAGAACCGGCCGTCGTGGTCCACGGTCTCGCCGGCGGCCAGCCTGCGGAGGATCTCGAGGGTCTCGTCCAGCCGGCGGCCCCGGGTCGCCGGGTCGACGCCGGCGTTGGAGATCTCGTCGCGGTCCTCGCCTCCGGCCCCGACACCGAGCACGAGCCGGCCGGGAGCCAGCTGCGAGATCGTCGAGAGCTGCCGGGCCGTCGACATCGGATGCCGCAGGCCCGCGAGGTAGACCCCCACGAGCACGTGGAGGGTGTCCTGCGCGGTGAGGATCGAGGTCGCCGAGACCAGCCCGTCGAATCCGGTGCCGCCGTGGAAGCTGATGTGGTCGCCGCTAGTGACGTGGTCCAGGCCGGCGCCGGCGATGTGCTCGAGCAGCCGGCGCCGGGCGGCGGGGTCGGGGATGAGCAGGTCCTCGTTGACCGCGACACCCACCTTCACGAGGCGGCCACCTTGCCCAGCATCGCGGTGGCGATGACGCGCTTCTGGATGCCGGCGGTGCCGTCGGCGATCAGGTAGCTCGCGACGTCGCGGTACCGCTGCTGCAGCGGCATCTCGGTCGAGTACCCGAGGTTCCCGAAGGTGACGATCGCGGTCTCGATCGCGTCCTTCGCGACGATCGGCGGCCACCACTTCGCCATCGCGGCGTACTGTGTGTGCTTCTCCCCCGCCTCCCGCGTCCACAACGCGCGGTAGCACAGCCAGCGTGCGGCCTCCAGGTAGGTAGCTTGCTCCGCGAGCGGGAACGACACGCCCTGGAACGCGGCCAGCGGCCGGCCGAACGCCTCGCGTTGCACGGCCCAGGCACAGGCCTCGTCGATGCTCGCCTGCGCGGCGCCGAGGCACAGCAGCCCGAGCGCCGGCCGGCTGAAGTCGAAGTGCTCCATCGCCGCCGCGAAACCCCGCCCGGGCTCGCCGACGAGATGGTCCTCCGGCACGAACACGTCCTCGAAGGACAGCTGCCCCCAGCACAACGGCAAGGCCCCCATCCCGGGCGTGTGCGTGCGGGTCACGCCGTCCGCGTCGAGCGGCACCGCGAAGCAGCTGATCCCCCGATAGCCCTCGGAGCCGGGCTCGCGTGCGTAGACGAGGGCCACCGCCGCAACGGTGGCGAGCGTGATCGCGATCTTCTCGCCGGAGATCCGCCACCCGCCCGGGACGCGCCGCGCCTCCGTCCGCAGGCCCGACACGTCCGAGCCGCCGGACGGCTCGGTGACGGCGATCGCCGCGACGGCCTCACCGGCGACCAGCTGCGGAAGCCAGCGCTCGACCACGGCGTCCTGCCCGTTGACCGCCAGCTGAGCGGCCACCAGCCCGGACAGCACCGGCGCGGACGCCACGTTGACGTCGCCGTACGCCAGCGCCTCGGTGACCAGGCCGAGCGTGACCGGGTCGAGTGCGCCGGTCCCGCCGTACTTCTCGGGGAGACCGATGCCGAGGACGCCCAGTGCGGCCAGCTGCAGGTGCGCCTCCCAGCTGAACTCCGGACGCGCGGCACGCTCGTTGTAGTGCGGTGCGAGCTCCGCGACCGCGAACTTCCGCAGCTGGACGCGGAAGTCCTCCTGCTCCGGACTGAAGGCGAACGACAGCACGGCCAACCTCCCATGCAAATGGACTGACCAAATACTACATGCTCGCCCCGGACACGCGCCAGGTGCGCTCGGTCAGCCCGGAATCCGTGCCCGGCTCACCTGAGCCGTCTCCGCCCGCAGCTCGCCGGCGGCGAGCCGGTCGCGCAGGACGAACTTCTGGAGCTTCCCGGTCGCCGTCACCGGCATCGCGTCCACGAAGCTCCAGCACGCCGGCGTCTTGTGGGCCGACATCTGCGCCCTGCAGAACGCCCGCAGGTCCTCGACGGCCGGCCGGTTGTGGCCCGGAGCGAGCCGGATCACCGCGGCGATCCGCTCGCCCCACGTGTCGTCCGGTACGCCGACGACGGCGGCCTCGGCGACCGCCGGATGCGTCTCCAGCAGCTCCTCGATCTCCCGCGGATAGATGTTGATACCGCCGCGGATGATCATGTCCTTGAGCCGGCCGGTGATCCTGACGAACCCGCGGTCGTCCATGGTGCCGAGATCGCCCATGTGCAGCCAGCCGTTGCCGTCGATCGCGGCACTGGTTGCCTCGGGCAACTTGTAGTACCCGATCATGGTCTGGTAGCCCCGGCAGCAGATCTCGCCCGGCTCGCCGACCGGCAGGACGTCGCCGGTCGCCACGTCCGCGACCTTCACCTCGACGTGCGGCAGCGGCTGTCCGACCGTCTCGGACTGGTCCTCCGGCGAGTCCGTCAGCCGGGTCTGCGTGGCGACACCGTGCATCTCGGTCTGGCCGAACAGGATGGTGGTCCGGCACCCCAGCTTCGCGGCCGCGCGGCGGACCAGTGGCGCCGGGACCGCCGCGGCACCGCTCATCACCGTCTGCAGGCTGCTCAGGTCCCGCTTCGGCCGGTCCGGGTGGTCGAGCACCGCCAGCAGCATCGTCGGCACCAGCAGGGTATGCGTGCCGCGGTAGGTCTCGATCGCCTCCAGCATCACCCCCGGCTCGAACCCCGGCAGGATGACGAACGTCCCCCGGTTGGCGAGCACGCCGAACGAGGTCACGGCACCACCACCGATGTGGTACATCGGCATCGCGTTGACGTTCACGCCGCCGTCCCCCATCCCGGCCCGCTCGGCCACGAACGCGGCTGCGTTGACGAGGCCCATGTGATGCAGCAACGCACCCTTCGGGAAGCCCGTCGTGCCCGACGTGTACTGGATCTGGATGGGATCCCTCGGAGCCACCGGCGGCAGCTCCTGACGGTCGTTGCCGCTGGCAAGAAAGCTGTCCCAGTCCGAGAACGAAACCGTGTCCCTGAGGTCCGGGAGCTTCGGCCGCAGCTCGTCGACCACTCCGGTCATGTCGAGGTCCCGGTAGGTGTCGGCATGCACGAGCCCGGCCGCTCCCGACTGCTCCAGCACGTACCCGAGCTCGCGGGACCGGTACGCCGGGTTGGCGGCGACCGTGACCATGCCCGCGAGACTGATCCCGTGCTGGAGGACGATCCAGTCCGCACTGTTCGGCGCCCAGATCCCGACCGCCTCGCCCGGCTCGAAGCGCACGAGCAGTGCCCGGGCCGCACGCTCGGCGTCGGCCAGCAGCTCGGCGTACGTCCAGCTCCGGCGCGCAGCCGGATCCTCGACGGCGTCGACCAGCGCCACCCTGTCGGGCACCGTCGCCGCCGCCTCGCGCAGCAGGTCGCCCAGCGTGACGTCACGGACGTCCACGCCCGCGACCGCCGGCCAGTAGGACTTCGTGAGCCGGTTCATGACCTCTCCAGGGTGTGCACGCTGCTGGCGAAGTCGTACGCCGCCAGTCGCCGGGCCAGTGAGCTGACGGTGTCCTCGTCCGCCCCGTCCAGGACGACGACGACCCGCTGCCGCGGACCCGAGCTGTCCACCCGGACCTCGCAGCCGTACGACGGATCTGCCACGAGCGTGCGCACCTCACGTTCCAGGGCGTCGGCCCGCAGCGCCGGCTTCGACACCTTCCCGACCGGCGTCAGTGGCAGCTCGTCCAGAACGACCAGCTCGGCCGGGATCGCGGCCTTCTCCTGCACGTGTCCGCGGCAGAACTCCAGCAGCTCTGCCGGCTCGGCGGTGGCGCCGTCCTTCAGCTGTACGTAGGCCATCGGCAGCTCACCCTTGCCGGCGTCCGGCCGGCCGACGGCTGCCGCGAGGTGCACGGCCGGGTGCCTGGCCAGCGCCTCCTCGATCTCGCGCGGGTCGATGTTGTGCCCGCCGCGGATGATCAGGTCCTTCGCCCGGCCGAAGACCCAGACGTACCCGTCGGCGTCGACGGTCCCGAGATCGCCGGTGTTGCCCCACCGGAGGTCACCGTCCAGATCGGCCGGGAAGAACTCGGCATCGTGCTCGGCGGCCAGGTACCCGTCGGTGACCGATGGTCCGCCGATCAGCAGCGCACCCCGTTCGCCCGGTGCGCAGTCGCGGACGTAGCGCCCGGCCTCGTCCAGCTCGACGGCCCGGACCCGGAAGTGCGGCAGCGCACGACCGGCCGAGCCGACCAGCGGCCGGCTGCCGTCGTTGTAGTGCCCGGTCACGGTGCCGTGCAGCTCGGTCATCCCCCAGTTCTCGCGCAGCCAGATGCCGAAGCGCTCGTGGAACGCCCGCACCAGGTCCATCGGCACCGCGCTGCCTCCGACGTGGAAGTCCGCCACGTCGTGACCCGTCGAGTCGCCGCCGGCGGCGAGGATGGCGGCAGCGGTCGTCGGTGTGGCGAGCAGCGAGGTCATCCGGTAGTACCGGGCGATGTCCCAGAACGACGCGACCACCTCACGCGACCGGAACCCGGCCGTGGTGAGCGTCAGCAGCGTCTGCCCGAACAGCATCGCGCGGAGCCCGAGCGAGATCGTGCCGCCACAATGGAAGTTCGGCATGCCGTGCCCGACCACACCG